>JAOUDE010000053.1 GCA_029859455.1 Ignavibacteria bacterium
GAGGTTCAGGGCATCCGCTTCCGTGGCGAATTCGATCCGGATGTCATTGAATGGATCCTCCACCGGCGTCAGATTCTGCACAACCAGTTCGATCCTCCCCCCCTTGATATAGAATCCTGATTCCACCGTTCCGTAAAACAATTCAGTCGCATCGAGTTCCGCTGAGAGGGAGAGGTTGTGAAAGTCACCCTGTATCGATCCCTTCAGGGTACCGACACCATCGAAGACCCGTTCACCTGTCATGATCGAGATCGGCTCCAGGTCCTTGATTGAAACCTCAAACGTGGTATTGATCGGCATGTTCCGTTCTTCAAGCTCCGAGGCGAGGAGCGAGAGGCCCGCCCGCTCGGTTCCGTCCAGCAGCGTCGAATCGACCACTGCGAATTTTTCTTTAAGAGCCGCAGTCAGGTTGGCCTGCTCGAACCGAATGAGGTCGGCCAGATAGGAAAGATCAAATGAACCGCGGACGAGCAAATCGGCCAGGCTGGATTGCAGAGAGATCGTCCGGTCATCAGGAACCCGTTGATCGATCCTCAGGACAACGCTCCCTGAGTCGAGGTCGAATGCCTGGTAGCGCGAATGGATGAAGTCGAGTCGGAATTCTCCCGACACGGTTCCCGGGGTCAGCCCTTCCCCGAAGGCATCGAGATGCATTGTAATATCGCTCCGGTGTTCATCGTCATGGAAGACCTCCGCGATATCGAGTGAAACCACATCGCCGGAGATATCGAAACGGGGCCGGTCCGAGAGCATGTCTTCAAAACGAGTGACCAGCGAAGCTTTCAACCGGCCCAGGGTCCCCTCCACGGCTCCTTCAAGGCTTCCCCTATCAGCCCGCATCCGAAACGAGGACGCACCCATCTCGTTTCCGTAGAACCATGATGAGTCGATGTCCAGATCGATTCGTCCGCTGAGGTGCCTGAGATCAACTCCCGCGCCGACAACGACGAGAGAGCCCTTCAGCGAAGTATCGGAGCGGTCGCCACCGGAGAGAGGGCCAAGGTCCAGCCGGTCGAACCTGGCTGAAGCGTTGTACACGAGGGATGAAGGACCACCGATGGTGAGATGGATGTCAGCGGAAGCCTTTCCCGCACCATTCTCCGCCACAATCCTGGTGTCGAAGTCCAGAGGCTCACCCACGAAATCGAGATCGAAACGCGACACACCGACACTGGCAAAATCCGGCAGATCGAACAGGGGAAGAAGCGACCGTGCATCATCCGTGTGGGCGGTCGAGTTTCTGAAGCTGACATCGAGATAGAGGTCCTCCGGACGATGAAGGTTGAACACCGAGCCGTTCACATGAAACTCCGTCTGCCCGAAGGCAAGGTGCAATCGCCGTACCCGGAGGTCACCGAACGTCCCCCCCGCTTCAAGGTCGGTCGACACGGTCCCGTTGAGAAAATCGATGTCAGGGATGAACATGGCGAGCTCATTCAGATCCACATCGCTGTTTCTCAGAGCGACCTCGACCGGGTTTGTCCGGAGAGCAAACAGATCGATTCCCCCAAGGAGGTCGAACTCCTTCATCGTCGCATCCAGTTCGATGGCCGAGCTTCCGGTGAGGATCGTCAGATCGTGGACAATCGACTCGCTCTTTGTCACAGTGAATTCGCCCGAGAAATGTCTGAGTTCGAATTCCGGCTCCGTGGAGAGTGCTGACAGTTTCCTGATGACAAGCGTTTTTCCCGACGGGCCGACCTCTGCTCCGATCTCGAGCTGGAGAGCCGACAGGCCGAGTTGGTGATACTCGATAAACCCGGGACGGACGGGCCCATGATCCGGGTGCAACAAAGCGGAAGAATCGACCAGCGACAGCCTGCCGTCGACGATGCTCAGGTCGTCCAGCGTGATTGTCCAGTCGAACGGCGATGAAGCCATACTGTCCCCAGAGGATGACCTGAGCATCCTCTCGAAGTTCCAGACTCCTTCCCGGCTGGAAAGAACGCTGATGTCCGGACGAAGCAACCGGAGATTCATGACCCTGATCTGTTGTCGCGAAAGACTGAACAGGTCATACTCCGCCTCGACACGTCCCACAGCCAGCAACGCAGCAGAGTCGACGGTGATCGCGAGTGAATCTATCGAGAAGCCGGTGATCAGATTGCCCTCGATCCCGCCAATGTAGAAGTCCGCGTTGAACGCCGCTTCAGCCTGAGATTCCGCAAATGACCGGACCTGATCCCGGAACATCTGGGTTTGGGAATAGCCGGCAATCAGCAGAATCAGAAGGAGAAACCCTCCGATCGCGATCATCAACCGTTTTGCGACTCTCTTCACCATATTCTGTGCTGCCTTACGAAGAAGCTCTGATCTGCCGGATCAGCCGGGATGTGGACCGCCCCGGTGTCAGCCGGATTCGACGAACGGAACCTCCGCCGGCGCGGACGATATCAGCCCCCACGATCTCACCCGCCTTCCAGTCGGCTCCCTTCACCAGGACATCGGGACGGACCGTCCTGATCAGGTTGTACGGAGTGTCTTCACCGAAGAAACAGACAAAGTCGACTGAGGAGAGCGCCGCGAGGACGATCGCCCGGTCTTCTCCCCGGTTGACAGGCCGGCCCTTCCCCTTGATTCTTCTGATCGAAGCATCGGTATTCAGGCCAACAATGAGCAGGTCCCCCAGCTTTCGTGCAGCGGCGAGGTATTCAACATGCCCCCTGTGGAGGATATCGAATGTGCCGTTGGTAAACACCACCCGTTTCCCTTCCCTCCTCATTGCACGACGGAGCCGGAGCAGTGTTCCGGGTGTGACGACCCTTCCCATCAGCGTCCCCTTGCCCGGGGAGCGGGATCGACTGCATCCACCAGTCCCTCCAGGCTGATCGGGACGATTCCCACAGAACCGACGACGACGCCGCCTGCGTAATTTGCCAGCTCGGACGCCTGTGCGATCGTCAGCCCTGCAACAAGCCCCATGGTCAGTGTTGCAATCACGGTATCACCTGCGCCTGATACATCCTTCACACGTGATGCGGTTGTCCCGAAGTGTGTTACCTGCCCGTTCGATTCGAACAGTGACATCCCGTCGGGCCCCCTGGTCAGCAGCACAGACTGCGCTTTCAGGTCGGCCAACATCTTCCCGCCTGCCGTGAGAATATCGTTCATCGTCTCGAGCCTTCCACCCAGGACTTCTTCCGTTTCACGGCGGTTCGGTTTGAACACCGTCACGTCCCGGTATTCCAGGAAATTGTCGAACTTGGGGTCAACCGTGACCGGCACGTCGTGCTTCTTTGCCGCCTCCACCACTTCGCGGATAACCCGCCGGGTCATCACACCTTTGTTGTAGTCTTCAAGGATAATGGCATCCAGCGAACCGATCCGTTCAGCCACTGCGCTGATCATCGCATCCTCGGCCCGGGCTCCGCACGGAGCCTTCGTTTCATAATCGATCCGCACAACATGCTGGTCGTGAGCGATGACTCGTGCTTTGGCTGTCGTTCGCCGGGTTTCATCGGTGATGATGCCGGCATGGGAGAGACCCTGTTCCTTCATCAACCCGGTCAGCACGGTCCCTGCATGGTCATCACCGATCAGGCCCACGAGGAGCGGTTCCCCGCCCAGACTGCGGATGTTGTGGGCGACATTGGCTGCCCCTCCGAGCCGGGCGGACTCGGATGTCACATCGACGACCGGGACCGGAGCTTCCGGCGAAACCCGGGTTACATTCCCCCAGAAGTAGCGGTCAATCATCAGATCGCCCACGATCGCAATCTGCTTTCCTGAGAACCGCTGTTCCAGGTCACGAACCTGTTGTACCGTTAACGACATACCTGCACGCACATTA
Organism: Ignavibacteria bacterium; assembly: GCA_029859455.1. Classification (GTDB taxonomy): domain Bacteria; phylum Bacteroidota; class Ignavibacteria; order UBA10030; family UBA6906; genus JAOUDE01. The sequence goes on from JAOUDE010000053.1 coordinate 3,791, forward strand.
TGGGTTGAAACAAAAAATATACCGATAGGAAGCAGGAGAAGCAAAATCAGGGATGCGGGGATCAGAGCCCCTCAAGGACCCTCAGACCATCCCGGACCTCCGATTTAGTCACATCCTTCACGACCGCGACACGGCCGAAACCTCTGGGAATGACGAAACGGGGAGCACCGGCGGAAAAGAGATGGCGGATGACCATCGGCGGAGTGATGGTACCTGGGTTGAACCTGCAGCCGAGCCGGCGGTAGACCCCGATCACGCGGTCACGGTAATGGCCCGCCAGCCAGCCGCGATTCACCGAGATCCCGCATTCAGCGATAAGACCGAGAAACACCGCTTCACCGTGCCGGAGGCGGTACCGTGACAACGTCTCGATTGCATGACCGATCGTATGGCCGATGTTCAGCACCGCGCGCCCCCGCCGGAGGGTTTCGCGTTCATCCTTTCCGACAACCCGGGTCTTGATCCTCAGACAGCGTTCCGCAACATGCAGGATCTCTTTCCGTTCGAGCCGCATGATCTGGTCCAGACGGTCTTCCAGAAAACCAAGCAGTTTCGGATCTCCCACAAACGGATACTTGATCAGTTCACCCAACCCCGATCTGATCTCTCGCACCGGCAGAGTCTGAAGGATCCGGACATCGGTGCAGACGAACCGCGGCTGGTGGAACGATCCGACCGCATTCTTTCCGTTGAGATGATTCACGCCGTTCTTTCCACCGACCGAACTGTCGATCTGTGACAAGAGCGTGGTGGGACACTGAACGAATGGAATCCCCCGGCGATAAGTCGACGCAACGAATCCTCCCACATCACCGACCACACCTCCGCCCAGAGCGAGAAGTGCGGAGTGGCGGGACACACCCTGTTTCAACATCGCAGCGTGGACAAGTTCGGCGCGCCGGAACGACTTCTGACCCTCCCCCGGCGGGATGACCACAGGCACCGGTTCGAACCCGGACTTTCTGAGCGAACGCAGAACAGGATCCAGCGCGACCCGTGCACTGTTCCTGTCAGCCAGAATCACCACACGATCCGGAATCCTGTGGCGACGGCAGAGCATCCCGATGGAGCTGATCAGCCCCTGGCCGAGGTAGACCGGGTAACTCCGGTCACGCAGCTTCACCCACATGGTCTTTGTTGTCACAGGATCAGAGGAGTAAGTTTGCGGACAAGCTCGTCCACCGTTCGCCCGACCGGTTCCTTTCCGGTTGCAACGACGATATCTGCCATCGCGTAAAACGGTTCACGGACTTTGAACAACGCATCGAGTGTTTCATGGACGCTGACATCACGGACGGATGTCGCAAGAAGAGGACGGTTGGCTTTGTTGCGAAGCCGTTTGGTCAGGTCATCCCTGTCGACCTGAAGGTACACGAGAATTCCGGCACGGGCTACCTGTCTGAAATTCTGCTCACTTGCGATCGTCCCCCCTCCAAGAGCAATGACCGTTCTGGTCATTTGTTCCGTAGCATCGATGACCTTCCGCTCAAGCATCCTGAACGCCGCCTCCCCTTCGCCTTCAAAGATTTCCTGCACCGATCGTCCTGCTGATTCCTCAACGGCCGAATCGACATCAACAAACGACCACCCGATCGAGTTCGCAAGAATCGGTCCGATCGTACTCTTCCCGCTTCCCATGAAACCGGTCAGGTACACGCGGGCATTCCTGTTCATGATGCGGTCCTGCGTCTGTGGTGTTCTGGCATGGCTGATACGGAGGAGAAATTCTAGAACGAAAAAGCAACCCCCAGGTTGAAGATCACTCCATCCGTATGGACACTCGAAGAGAATGGTTCTGTTCCTACTTCGATGACTCGCCCATTATAGAAGATGTGAGATGTCTTGAACGCATTGGCAGTATCGAACTGGAGATCCCGGAATTTCATCTCGCCGGTGAGGGCGAAGAACGGCGTGATGTTGTAGGATGCACCGCCGAGGACATGAATTCCGAAACCTGTCTTTGAACCGACGGACGGCGCTTCCACACCACCCATCCGGTAGACCCGCTCCCCGATGTAGGCGCCCCCGCCTCCGCCCATGAAGATCCGGAGCTCCGGCCCGGAGATGGGCACAATGAAGTAGGCTGTGATCTCAACAGGAACAACTTGGTAGCCATCCTCGACGGGAAGCCCGGAGGCAGACTGCCCGGTCACGCCGGTGGCAAGATACTCCACGGACATGCTCATGGCCAGGTTCATCCGGAAAAATGTGTACTTGACTTCGACCCCACCGCCGAAATCATTTTCCAGGGGAACAAAACTGTTCTGTTCGATCGGATCGGGTGAGTCAGGATTGACGAAGAGTTGTGAGCTGGTCGTCAGGCTGGCTTTTGCAGTGATGGTAATAATTCCGTCATCGGCACGACTTTGCAGGAACGGCCCTGTCAGGAGGAAGAAACACAGGACAGTATGGACGGCAACGTTCAGCTTCATCCCTTCATCTCCCTGGAGCCGCGGTCTAACGGTTCAAGGCGGCCCTGTTGTCCTCGATATCCGCTGACTCCTTCAGGTTCGCGAGCCAGTCGTTGTAGAACCTGTTGCGACGATCCTGCAGCAACTTCGTTCGCAGGCCGGGTCTTCGTGCCGCATAATCGACCTCATCGAACTCCGATTTCCCGACAAGCTGAATGAGGTACGCTCCCCGCGTTCCCTTCACGGGTTGTGAGATCTCGCCGATCGCCAGATTCTCTACTGCACCGACAAATCCCTGATCACGACCCACTCCCGGGATGGCCCCGGTGAGTTTGATCGGACCAACATTGCGCATCGAAACCATGGGATCCAGTGCGGTGACTCTGGAAAGGCTGTCACCTTCGGCAAGCCGGCTCCTCAATTCCCCTGCCATCCGGAGGGTCCGGTCAATTTTCATGGCACGAAGGGTGGCCGGCCGGAGGGCATCCTTCACTTCTTCGAACGGCCTGATCCCGGCGTCCTTCGCATCGACAATCACTATGACCGCGTACCCGTTTGACACATCGAATGGCTCGCTGACATCACCGACATCGTTGCTGAAGGCCCACCGGACTGCCTCCTTGTGAACGCCAAGACCCGGTATGGCAGTTCCCTTTTCTGTAAGTTCTGCGTCTCTGGCTTCCATCCCGACTGACTGTGCTTCACGGGTAAAGTCGCCCTGGCGGGCGTTGTATGCAAAATCGCTCGCCCGGTCAAACAACTCGTTCACCGTTTGAGGGCTCGCGGCGATCGGTATGTGGAGATCCACGATCTTGACCGATCGTGATTCACGCCCGTGTATCTTGATAACATGCCACCCGAACTGTGTTCTGACCGGACCGACAGTTTCGCCGGGGCGTCCTCTGAACGCGGCATCTTCAAATTCCTTAACCATTCTTTTCCGACCGAACCACCCGAGGTCCCCCCCGCGCTGGGCGGACCCGGGATCCTTGGAGTATTCTCTGGCAAGAGAGGCAAAATCCGCTCCGCCGCGGATGAGGGCGGCAATTTCGCGGGCCTGTGCCCTTACAGCAAGTGTATCCTCGCCAGGTTCCGGCGAAAAGAGGATATGGCTGGCATGGACAAATTCCTTGTCAGACCGCCTGGTCTCGAGCACCTTCATAACATGGTACCCGTCAGCGACCAGGAGAGGTCCGACGATCTGGCCCGGAGCAGTGCTGAATGCGGCTTCTTCGAGATCAGGATTGAGTTCACCGCGGTCAAAAAAAGCTCCGCTGTCGGGACTCTCGTCATATGTATAAACAAGATCCAGGAAATCTTCACCGCCACGTGCCCTGGAAACAAGGTTCTCGGCCAGAATTCGCACTTCATCTGAGTCTGACCTCGACGGCTGCTCACGCAGATGCACATATTTTATTGTGCGCCTCGCATCAATCTTCTGTTGGCTGAGGTTCTCGTTGTAATAATTGCGGATGTCATCCTCGGCCACCTCGATCAGGCTGTCGGGAATAAGCTGGTTTGCATCAAGCAGGGCATACTTGAATTCATACGTCGCATGTTCATCCACGTACGCCTGTCGTAATTCTCCCTCACCAACAACCACCATGGCGTTCAGCAGGCTTCTGAGCTTCTCCTGCCCTCTCCTCTCACGGAGGAACCCCTCGTAGTTCGCGAGCCATCGGGAACCGAACTTCTGATCAACGCCCTGCGGGTCGGCAACAAACTGATTCGGGTCGGCCAGGAACTGTTCATAGAGGTCCCTTCGGAACAACCCTGTGGAATCCAGAAAACTCTGCTTGAGATCTTCGGGAGGATTCTCTCCGCGCACCCATTCGATAATCTCCTCATCGGAGACGACGATTCCCATCCGGTCCATTTCCTCAAAAACGAGCGAACGGGAGACGATCCCTTCCCAGACCTCGTCTCTCAGCTGTTCAATCTGGGCTTCACTCAGTTCGCCGCCGGACCTCGCCCGATGGTTCTCCGTGTGCTCCCGAAGAACATCTGCATATTCGGTGTATGTGACATCTTTTCCATTGATCGACCCAACCACATTGGAGCCCCTGGCACTCATGCCGGTATAGTCCATCCCCCATTCGAAGATAATCGTAATGAGAAAGGCGATCAGAAGACCAAACAGAATGGTCGGCATGCTGTCGCGCATGCGAGTCATGATAGGCATGAGAAACTAAACCTCCGAAAACGCGGGAATCAGAAACTTTCTTGGAACATGCAGAATATAACGGAATCAGCCGCCAAAAGCAACGCGGTTTGTTTGACTTTTCAGACACCTTCCCTTATATTATTTGGCTTGCTTGTATGTGGACCTCGCCTTCCACCTCATTCCTGCGTTTTTCCGTTGGAGGATTGTAGTGCAAAAACACCGAACAAAAATATTTGTCATTGCCGCATCCGCGCTCATGGCGATCTACTTCCTGTATCCCACATACAGGGATTATGACATTCAGCAGACCCTTGTTTCCCTCTCCGGCGAGGACAGTCTCCGTTACGTCGAGGAGAATGACGAGGCGATTCGCGATTACAGACTGCGGAGAATCAAGCTCGGTCTCGATTTGCAGGGCGGCATGCGGGTCGTTCTCGAAGTCAATCTGGTCAAGCTGCTTGAGGATCTGGCCAAGAACCGGGATGAGACCTTTTCGGCGATCCTGCAGGAGGTCAGACAGGCAGCAACGACCACCGATGAGGAGCCGGTGCTCCTCCTTCGCCGCAGTTTTGAGAGCCGGGAAGTGAGGATGAGCCGCTACTACGGAAACCTCCGGGATACCGACGATGATATCACATCGCTGCTGGAGGACGAAGCGCGAAAAGCGATCGACCGCGCGATGGAGATCGTCCGCAACCGCGTGGACCAATACGGCGTGTCAGAGCCTTCCATCCAGAAACTCGGCGGAACCAGAATTATTGTGGAACTCCCCGGGGTGAGCAAGGAGGATGAGGTTCGTCAACTCCTGCAGGGAACCGCTCTTCTGGAGTTCAAGCTGCTCAAGGAGCCGGATGTCGTCTACCGTGTGATGGAATCGATCGACAAACTCCTCGCCGCGTCGGATACGACGGAGACCGACCCAGTCTCCGCAGCCGCCGACACCACGATGAGAGATCTTGATGAGCAGACTCCCGAAGAATTTGCGAAGGAGCATCCGTTCTTCGCCATGGCGATCATCAACCCGCAGCAGTTTCCCGGCGAAGCGATCGTGATGGAGGACAACAGGGAAAAGATCCGCCGGATCCTCGAGAGAGAGGACGTACGAAGAGTCATCCCGAACGACATGGAGTTTGTCTGGAGTGCCCGTTCTCAGCCGTCGGGCGACGGTTCGAGCTATTACACACTCTACCCGGTCCTGAGAAAGGCCGAGCTGACGGGAGGCGTCATCACGGATGCACGGGAGACCATCGATCCGACCTACAACCAGCCGATCGTCACGATGCAGATGACGACACAGGGTGCGCGTGACTGGGCACGCATTACGGGCGCCAACATCAACAAGCGGATCGCCATCATCATGGACAAGTCGGTCTTTTCGGCACCGGTCGTCCGCTCGAAGATCACCGGCGGCAGTTCACAAATCGAAGGAATGGCCAGCATCGATGAAGCCCGGCTTCTTGCAATCGTTCTCAAGGCAGGCGCACTTCCGGCACCGGTCGACATTGTGGAGCAACGGACTGTCGGACCGTCACTCGGAGAGGACTCGATCCGGGCGGGACTTCTGTCTTCCGGGATTGCCACGTTGCTGACCATTATCTTCATGGCGATCTATTACAGGACGGGTGGTCTCGTGGCGAATCTTGCGCTGATCTTCTGCGTCCTGTTCATCCTCGCCGTTCTGGCAGGATTTCAGGGGACCCTGACGCTTCCCGGCATTGCCGGTATCATTCTGACCCTCGCCATCGCGGTCGATGCCAACGTTCTGATCTATGAGCGAATCCGGGAGGAAAGCGAAACCGGAAAGACATTGCGCGCATCCATTGACGCCGGATACAGCCGGGCCTGGACTGCGATCATCGACTCCAACGTGACGACATTCATCACCGGTCTCATCCTGTATCAGTTCGGAAGCGGACCAGTTCAGGGATTTGCGCTGACACTGATGATCGGTATCGTCGCAAGTCTGCTCAGCGCGTTCTTCTTCACAAAATGGTTCTTTGAGATTCTGACCGACCGCAAGGCCACAACAATCAGTTTCGGATAGGAGCACGGAGCACACTTATAATGCGTTTCTTCAAGAAAACATCGATCGACTTCATGTCGTTGCGCAACAAGATGTACATCGTGTCCGCAATCGTGATCGCAGCGGGAATAGCCTCCCTTGTCATGAAGGGACTCGACTTTGGAATCGACTTCCTCGGAGGAACGGAGCTGATTGTGGAGTTCGAGAACGAAGTCTCGATCAGCGATGTGCGGACCTCCATGGAACGTTCGGGACTTGGACAGGCCGAGATCAAAACCTTCGGCTCAAACAGGGATATCCTCCTGCGGACCGAGGAACAGGGAGCAGGAACTTCAATAGGAGAAAGGATCAGGGCGGGACTCACCGAGCAGTTCCCGGACAATCAGTTCTCTGTCCTGAAAGAGGACAAGATCGGTCCGAAGATCGGCGCGGAACTGCGGCGCGACTCTCTGTACGCCGTCATCTTCTCTCTCATTGCGATCCTCCTTTATGTGGCGATCCGTTTTCATTTCGTCTCAGGACTTGGAGCGCTCGCGGCGTTGTTCCACGACGTCCTTATCACACTCGGGCTCCTTTCAATCTGCGACGGCCTGTTCCCCCAGTTGAATCTCGAGATCACGCAGAACATCGTTGCGGCGTTT
>JAOUDE010000367.1 GCA_029859455.1 Ignavibacteria bacterium
CACGGGTCGATGCATCATTGATGTCCAGCTGGATCGCCTGTCCCCGCTGGTGTCCTTCGATGCTCTTCCGGGCCAGATCGAGCCGGCGATCCCCGACCGTGATAAACCAGTCGTGCTCGATCGCATTTCGCAGCAGATATGATATGAGGTAGGAGGTGCTTTTGCCTGCTCCCAACACGAGAATATGTTTCATCCGGGACTTCTTTCTGCTGATTTGAGATACTGTTTGAGATGCTTCTGTGACGGAGCGAGCTGTCCGCGATGAGCGATCAGTGCCATCTGGAATTCAAAAGGAAGCGCAAGTCTGCTGGCCGGCTCCCGGTAGTCCACTGCCGCAAGTTCAGGGACAAACGGAGCGAGCGTGTCCCCGAATGCAGTGGAGGCCTCGCGGGGCATTTCAGTCGGCAGTTTGTCCACCGCGAGAATGACCGGACCGTCTCCCTCCCATCCGTCGATGACCGTACCACCTGCCGGTTCGTAGACGAACACCGGATTCTCAACGTCGGTTGTTTTGACAGTCAGTTCAATGGAACCCTCCACATCACAGGTGATATCACCGATCACTCTCAGCCGGTGTTCACCCCTGTCATACAGCCTCTTTATCCCCCGCTTCGTGATCAGCCGGGGAAACGCCGGTTCCCAGTAGATACCGTTCACCAGCATGGTGAGGAAGGGGAGAGAGCGTAGAAAGATGCTCCTATATCTGTCCGGATGATCTTTGAACTCTCCCGGGTCGAACAGCTTCCCCGATTCTCTGTGCCGGAACATGTCGGGCTTACGGAATTGCACCTTGTACAGCTTTCGGTCGGAAAAAACCCCGCGCTCGATGAACGCCGGAAGATCAGCCGCATCGATCTCCTGATTCGGGAGGAGGTCGAACACCTGCTGCGCGCCGCGCGAAACCTGACCATAGCCTGTAAACCCGCAGATGAACGGCACCAGCCGCCTGTCGATTCCCTCCTGGTCGATCGTTCTGCCAATCTCGGTGAAGTGGTCGCGGACCTCGGGAAGATTGTCGTATCTGGTTGCATACCGGACTGAGGAGAACGGCGAGGGGATCGATTCCCACATGAGCCGTTTTCCGAGAGCCCAGAAGGAATCGATCATCCCGGCATATCCCGCATACTTTCCGAAGAAGATCAGCCTCTTCCCTTCCCGGTTGCGGACAAGCTCATAGTCGAACAATGTTGCGTTGCGGTCGAGGATCGCCTGAAGCATCGGCATATTGTACCGCTGACCCTTGACGGTGTGTGAAAAGAAGACATAGGCCTTGCCGTCCAGGAAAAGATCGGGGGCAATTTCCTTGACACCAAAGATGATATTGGCCGCTGAAAGATCGTCCGTGAGTGTTGCTCCGGCGTCCTCATATTCCTTGTCGGAAAAGACCCTCTGTGTCCACGGTTGGACGAGGACCCTCAGGCCACGAGTGGTAACCAGCTCCCGGACATGTTCAGGGGCAAGGGGAGCGCGCCTCTGGGTATTGTCTTTTGTCTCCCGCCGTATGGCGATCGTATTCATCATTCCTGTTTCTCCTCCCGGGACCCCCGGGACGGGAGATACAGGCTATCAATCAAACACCGCAATTGCAAGTTCATCTATTTGAGAAATCTCTGTGATTTTTGTATCTTTGTGTCATGGAAAAATTCAGACGAATGCTGCGAGCGAAGATCCACCGCGCCACGGTGACGCATGCGGACCTTGAATACGAGGGAAGTTTGACGATCCCCCCTGACCTGATGGATCTCTCCGACATGAAAGAATACGAAGGCGTGAGCGTCTGGAATGTCACCCGGGGATCACGACTGGATACGTATGCCATGCGGGGAGAGCCGGGTTCCCGGTCGATATCCGTGAACGGAGCGGCTGCCCATCACGCAGGTCCGGGAGACAAGATCATTATCTCCGCATTCCTCAGTGTTCCGGAATCCGAACTTGCAACGTTCAAGCCGATTCTGGTCTTCGTTGATGAGCAGAACCGTGCCGTACGTTCCGGTCCCGAAGTAGCGGGCCCCCGCAAGGTCGGCTGATCACTTTCGCGTTTCCCCCTCCTCAGGTACAGTCTCCGACAGTTCGATCAGAACCAGTTTCAACGCTTCAATGAACTGATCCAGATGCTCCCGGCCGACAATAAGAGGTGGCAGGATTCTGAGCACTGATTGACCCGTTACATTGACGAGGATATGACGGTTCATCAATCCGAGGGTCACTTTCTGCGGATCTGTTTTCAGTTCGACTCCGACCATCAGTCCGCGTCCCCGGATTTCCCCGATCATCCCCGGGAACTCCTCCGCCAGCAAACCCAGCTTCGCCTTCAACAGCTCACCCATCTGAGCCACGTTTTCCAGGATTCCCTCCTGCGAAAGAGCCCGGAGGACCACCAGCCCGGCCGCACACGCCGCCGCGTTGCCCCCGAATGTTGATCCGTGAGATCCCGGTTGCAGCAACTCCCTGGTTCGGTCATTTCCCAGAATAGCGCCGAGCGGCAGTCCCCCTCCCAAAGCTTTCGCAACCGTGATCAGGTCCGGCGTTACACCATACTGTTCGAACGCGAACATGCTTCCGGTGCGACCAAGGCCGGACTGGATCTCATCAGCGACAAGGAGAAATCCGAACCTGGCGCGGAGGGTTTCGATTGACCGCACAAAGGACGGGTCTGCAGGATGTATCCCTCCCTCTCCCTGAATGAACTCCAGGAACAGAG
>JAOUDE010000054.1 GCA_029859455.1 Ignavibacteria bacterium
ACCAGCTCCGCCGGTGAATCGGGAGCCCCGGGTTCCTTTCTGTAAAGGACCCATGCCTCGGTCTGGACTGCCATAAAAACCTCTGTTTGTTCGCCTCAAGGAACTTTCGGCCTAGCGAAGTTCAGGATCGACTGCGGAAAAACCGGCCCTCCCCGGCGCGTGGGAAAACAGGCAGCAGAATGTCTGTTTCAATAAGATACATTGTTGCCTATAGGAACAAAATAGATGCTCAGGTGACATTTTGTGTGATCGCGAACACACCTAAGGTGTGAGAAAGGCGTGTTGTATCAAATCCACCATTTTGGTAGTTTTGACCCATGGAACCGAATCCCTCCAGGCAACTCGATCTGCGTCTTGATACGGCAATTGTCAGGACAATACTGGTAGATTTTCTCCGCGATGGAGTACGTGCAGCGGGGTTCTCCAGGGGGATTATCGGACTGTCAGGAGGGGTGGATTCCTCCCTCTCCGCCAGTCTGGCCGCCGAGGCTCTTGGCCCGGAAAACGTTCTGGGTGTCATCATGCCGTCCGGGTCCAGCAGTCCCCAAAGCAGAACGGACGCCGAGCTGGTTGCGTCAAAGCTGGGCATCAGGAGCGAAACAATCGAAATCGCCCCGATGGTTGAGGCTCACCGGGCCCGGGGGGCGGATCCGGACAAAGTCCGCCTTGGAAATATAATGGCCAGGGAGAGAATGATCGTGCTGTATGATCTCTCCATTCGCGAGAAAGCTCTGGTGATCGGGACCAGCAACAAGACAGAGACCCTGCTTGGGTATGGGACTCTGTTTGGAGACACAGCTTGTGCACTCAATCCTCTTGGAGACCTGTACAAAACCCAGGTGTGGGAACTGGCCGCAGCCGTTGGCATCCCGGAGCAGATTGTCACAAAGGCTCCCTCGGCAGATCTCTGGGAGGGGCAGACGGACGAATCGGAGCTCGGGTTCTCATATAAGCAGGTTGACAGTCTCCTCTATAGTATGATCGACCAGGGAAAGAGCGACAGGGAACTGCTCGAACTTGGGTTCGGCCAGGATTTCATCCAGGCGGTTCAGAAGAGGATCCGGACAAACCAGTTCAAACGGCGATCTCCTCTCGTTGCCAGGATCTCGGGCAGCACCCCCGATATCGATTTCAAGTATCCGAAGGAGTGGGGGAGTTGAGCAATGGAGGAGCGGAGAAGCCGGCAGGAATATTGTATCTTGTCAGCACGCCGATCGGGAATCTCGAAGACATAACGTACCGCGCGCTGAGGATTCTGGGGGACGTGGAGCTCATTGCCGCGGAGGACACGAGGAAGACCGGTGTCCTTCTGAAGCACTTCAGCATTGACCGGCCGATGGTCAGTTTCCACAGTCACAACGAGTCAAGAAAGGTCGGACCACTTGTCGGCAAGCTCTCCGAAGGCAGATCGATCGCGCTGGTGACGGATGCAGGGACGCCGGGTATTTCAGATCCAGCGTTTCTTCTTGTCAGATCCGCGATCGAAAAGAAGATTCCGGTCGTCGCGGTCCCGGGGCCGACTGCTTTCGTTCCCGCCCTGATCGTCAGCGGGTTGCCGACGGACCGTTTTGTTTTTGAAGGATTCCTCCCCGTCAAGAAGGGGAGGCGGACACGAATTGCAGAACTCGCAGGCGAACGGAGGACGATCGTCCTGTATGAGTCACCTCACAGGGTAGCCAGGACCGTTCAGGAGTTGTCCGAGAGTTTCGGAAACCGGAACGCGGCGATCGTCCGGGAGATCACTAAGAAGTTTGAAGAAGTCATCCGGGGAGGGCTGGCTGAGCTGGCCGGGTGCCTCCGGGAACGATCCCTGAAAGGGGAGATCGTGATCGTCGTCGAAGGCAACTCCAGGATCGGAAAAGGAAAGAAGAAGCAATCATATGGCAACCAAAGGAACTCTCCCGCCCCGGCTTGACACCACCCGCCATCCGCTGGTCTATGAGGTCAATACCCGGGTCCTCCTTCAGGAACTCACACTTGAAGCAGACAGGAAGATTACACTGGGGACGATTCCTGATAAAGTCCTTGATGAATGGGCCGGCCTCGGTTTTGATGCGGTATGGCTGATGGGAATCTGGACGACCGGTGCTCTCGGGCGCGACATTGCGATGGAGCACGCCGGTCTCCAGAGCGACTACCGATCAGTGCTTTCAGACCTGGTCGACGATGATGTGCTCGGGTCTCCTTATGCGGTCAAAGCGTATGCCGTGTCGCCGTTGCTCGGCGGCGCAGAAGGGCTCAAGCGGCTGAGGATGCGGATGGCAAAGAAAGGGCTTGGTGTCATCCTCGACTATGTCGGGAATCATACAGCGCGTGATCACCGGTGGATCGCATCCAACCCTGACCTGTTTGTCAACGGGACACCTGATCAGGTGGAAGCGAATCCAGACAGGTACTTCCGCACTGAAACCTCTGCCGGCCCCCGTGACATCGCATACGGGCGTGATCCCTCTTTTCCTGGGTGGACCGATACCGCTCAGTTGAATTATTTCAACCCGGAACTCAGAAAACGGATGATGAGGGTCCTCGGCAAGATCGCCGATCAATGCGACGGCGTACGGTGTGATATGGCAATGCTCACGCTCAACAGCGTTTTCGAGAGAACCTGGGGAACCAGCATTTTGTCGGAAGGCGGATCGGTTCCGGAGACCGAGTTCTGGAGCGAGGCGATGACGAAGGTGCGGGAATCCCACCCGCGCTTTTTGTTTATCGCAGAGGCGTACTGGAACATGGGATGGGATCTGCAAAACCTCGGCTTCGACTACACCTATGACAAACGCCTGTATGATCGCCTTCTCCATGAAGGGGCTGCTTCCGTCCATGACCATCTCACGGCAGATCTGAAGTTTCAACTGAAGTCAGTACGCTTCATCGAGAACCACGACGAACAGCGCGCGGCCGAAGCGCTTCCTTCTCCTCTCTGGCACTGTGCCGCAGCAACGATCATGTCCACCATTCCCGGAATGGCTTTGTTTCACGAGGGGCAACTCGATGGACGGGTTGTCAAACTTCCTGTCCAGCTCGGCCGAAGGCCCGCCGAGAATCCCTCTCCCATGATTGAATGTTTCTATGAGAAACTCCTGGAATGCGTCCGGTCTTCCGTTTTCCGCGAGGGGGAGTGGTCGCTGTTGCAGGCCCGTCCTGCGTGGCATGAGAATGGTACATGGCAGAATTTCATCTCATCGTGGTGGGATGGAGGGCCGCGGGGAACCAGGTTCGTCGTCGTCAACTATTCTCCTCACAGCGGTCAATGCTACATTCCACTCCCTGTGGATCCTGCCAAGGGTGCCCTCGAATTCCGTGACCTGATGGGTCCGGCGATCTATTACAGGGAGCCTGCCGGCGTTGCCGGAAAAGGGATGTTTTTTGACCTCCCAGGCTATGCCCTGCACATTTTCGATGTGATCTGGGGCCGGTAGCCTCCCATCCCGGCGGACCTCTTGACTTTACCTTCCGAAGCAGGTATATTAGCACTCGTCGTAGTGGAGTGCTAACAATAAAACCCACAAATGTTGATTTTCTGACTATTTTCAAGGAGGCAGTATGAATATCAAGCCGCTGGCTGACAGGGTTATTATCAAGCCAAGTCCCTCGGAAGAGAAGACCAAAGGGGGGTTGTTCGTTCCTGACACCGCCAAGGAAAAGCCGGTTGTCGGAGAAGTCGTTGCCGTCGGTCCGGGCAAGGTGAGTGACGATGGGAAGACGATTACGCCGGAAGTGAAAGTCGGCGACAAGGTCCTGTACGGGAAGTACTCAGGGACCGAAGTAACAGTTGAAGGAGAAGAGCTCCTCATCATGCGTGAAGCAGATATTTTCGCGGTTGTCTAATTCCGCGGACCTTCCGTTTTCGAATCTAACGACACCAAAGGAGAAAAGGAACCAATGACGACAAAACTGATCAGCTATGATACCGATGCCAGGGCAGCGCTGAAGCGCGGCGTTGACAAACTGGCCAATGCGGTGAAAGTAACGCTGGGTCCGAAGGGACGCAACGTTGTTATCGACAAGAAATTTGGTGCACCGACCGTCACGAAGGACGGCGTCACCGTTGCCAAAGAGATCGAACTCGAAGACCCGCTGGAGAATATGGGTGCACAGATGGTTCGCGAGGTCGCCTCGAAGACATCCGATGTGGCCGGCGACGGAACCACAACAGCTACCGTGCTCGCTCAGGCGATCGTGCGTGAAGGCTTCAAGAATGTGACCGCCGGCGCGAACCCGATGGACCTCAAGAGAGGCATCGAGCTCGCCGTCACCAGCGTGGTGGCTGGTCTCAAGGAACTGAGCAAGCCGGTTGACAAGACCAAGAAGAAGGAGATCGCTCAGGTTGGTGCCATCTCCGCCAATAACGACTCGATCATCGGAGACCTGATCGCGGATGCGATGATGAAGGTTGGTACCGATGGTGTGATCACGGTGGAAGAAGCGAAGGGGATGGAGACACAGATCGACGTGGTCGAGGGGATGCAGTTCGATCGCGGATATCTCTCGCCGTACTTCGTCACCGATGCGGAATCGATGGAGACCACGCTTGAAGATGTGATGATCCTGATTCACGACAAGAAGATCTCAGCCATGAAGGATCTTCTTCCGATTCTCGAGAAGGTTGCCCAGACCGGCAGCCCGATTCTTGTGATCGCGGAAGATGTCGAAGGGGAAGCCCTTGCGACTCTGGTGGTCAACAAGCTGCGTGGTACGCTGAAAGTGTGTGCAGTGAAGGCACCCGGGTTCGGCGATCGCCGCAAAGCGATGCTTGAGGACATTGCGGTCCTTACCGGTGGTGCGGTCGTCTCGGAAGAGCAGGGTTATAAGCTCGAGAACGCCACGCTGTCATACCTCGGGCGCGCAAAGCGTGTCACGATCGACAAAGACAACACGACGATTGTCGAAGGTGCAGGCAGCAAGGACGAGATCAAGAAGCGGATCAATGAGATTCGCTCACAGATCGACAAAACCACCTCGGATTATGATAAAGAGAAGCTCCAGGAGCGTCTCGCGAAGCTCTCCGGTGGTGTCGCGGTACTGAAGATCGGTGCGGCAACAGAGGTTGAGATGAAAGAGAAGAAGGCAAGGGTGGAGGATGCACTGCATGCAACCCGTGCAGCGGTGGAAGAGGGAATCGTCCCGGGCGGCGGTGTGGCCCTTCTGCGGGCTGGCAAGAAACTGGAAAGCCTGAAGGGAAAGAATGATGACCAGACGACCGGGATCGAAATCGTCCGCCGGGCGATCGAAGAACCGTTCCGTCAGATCGTCAGCAATGCCGGGCTCGAGCCGTCGATCGTGCTGAACAAGGTGAAAGAGGGGAAGGACGACTTCGGGTTCAATTCACTCACCGAAACCTACGAAAACCTCATGGGCGCCGGTGTGATTGATCCGACCAAAGTCGGCCGGATTGCAATGGAAAACGCCGCTTCGGTGGCAGGATTGCTTCTGACAACGGAAGCGACCATCGTGGAGAAGCCTGAAGAGAAGAAGGCATCTCCTGCGATGCCTCCCGGCGGAATGGGAGACATGTACTGATAGGGTAAGCGATAACCCTCTCCACCTTCGGAGAAGGTCATGTCAATAGAAGCCTCTGTCGAAAGACAGGGGCTTTTTTTGTTGCATCCGTTCCGTTTTTGCTATACAATAGAAACGAAAAATACTACTTGAGTTTCCAAAGGGTCCATCAACAATGACAGAAACGGTGGAGTCGACCGCTCCCGGTGTCACACTCCGGAAGAAGGTGATTCTCCAGAGCAGGGATAAGATCCTGCAGAACGGATTCGTGCGGCTGACAGTCGATCAGCTCGCTGCGGATACGGGGATGAGCAAGAAAACTCTTTACTCCGTCTTTGCGGGGAAGCATCAGGTCGTCGAGGGTGTGATCGATTCGTTCCTCTCTGACCTGAAGGAGGGACTCGACCGGGTCATGAGCGATGATCAGATCTTCACCGGGAAGTTCCAGCAGATCATGATTCTCCTGGGTAACGGGACAAAGAGAGTCGGGAAGCCCTTCCTCGATGATCTTCAGCGCCATATGCCGGAGCAGTGGGAGAAGATCCAGGCCTTCCGAAGGGAAAGGATTCTCACCGTCTTTTCCCGCCTGATCGATCAGGGAATCAGAGAAGGGTCGGTCCGCCCTGACATCCAGAAAGATCTGTTCCTCACAAGTTATCTGGCGGCCGTTGAAGCGGTCATCACTCCGACGTTTCTAATGAGTCACCCGCTTTCGACCCGTGAGGCGATCGCCGGGATACTTCAGATTTTCTTTCAAGGCGCACTCACCCCGGCCGCGAGCCGCAAAGTGCGCCCGATTGACACTGACGGTAAAACCATTCAATCCAGGGAACCTCTCTCATGAACTTTTACATCATTTCCGTTCTGGTTGTCTCTCTGATATTGGTCGGATGTCAGGGCGCATCGGATGGATTGCTGGAAGCCTCAGGAACGATCGAAGGGATCGACATCCGGATCTCGAGCGAAGTCGGGGGCCGGCTCAAAAAGCTGATGGTCGATGAAGGTGCCGCGGTGAAGCAGGGAGATACCCTCGCGGTCATCGATGACACAGATTATCGCATCCAGTTGAGGCAGGCAACGGCGAGCGCGGAGGCAGCAGAAGCACAGTACCAGCTTGCACTCGAAGGGGCGCGCGAGGAGGACCTGATACAGGCAGAGGCGTCGCTCAGGTCGGCGGAGAGGGACTTCGAACGTGCCCGCTCTCTGCTTGAAACCGGTACCATTACGCAAAAACAGTTTGACGATGCAGAGGTACATCGGATCTCCGCCCGCCAGACGTTTGAGAAACTGACGACCGGCGCCAGGGATCACGAACTAGCCGCGGCCAGAGCGTTGCGCGATCAGGCCCGTGCAACGGCCGATCACGTTCGGAAGAAGGTTGATGACTGCGTGATCGTTTCGCCTGCACGGGGTACGATTACCGTCAAATCGATCGAACGGGGTGAACTTGTTGCGCCGGGCGGGGGACTGTTTCGGGTGACAGTCCTCGATTCGGTCAAACTCACCATCTATGTGAATCAGCTTCACCTTGCATCACTCAGTCTCGGTCAACAGGCGGACGTGACGATCGACGGTGCTCCCGGAGAGTCGTTCCCCGGCACAGTCGTTCTCATTTCGGATGTAGCGGAATTCACTCCGAAAAATGTCCAGACCAGGGAGGAACGGACAAAGCTTGTGTTCGCCGTCAAAATCAGCATTCCCAACCCGCGCCGCGTTCTGAAGCCGGGGATGCCGGCGGATGCCTCCATTCAGTTGCTGAGGGCCAACTGATGTCAACAGCCGCCGCGGTCGAAATATCCGGGATTGCCAAAGCGTTTGGGGCGCTGAGAGCGGTCGATGACCTCTCGATGACGATCGATCGCGGTGAGATGTTCGCTCTCGTTGGTCCCGACGGGGCAGGAAAGACGACAACGGTCAGGATGCTCTGCGGGATCCTGAAACCTGATCGGGGGAGCGCCTCGGTATTCGGACTCGACGTTCAGAGCGGATCGGATGAGGTCAAGGGGAAGATCGGTTATCTCTCCCAACGGTTTTCGCTGTACGGCGATCTGAGCATCGACGAAAACATCGAGTTCTTCTCTGAGATTCACGGGGTCCGGGATTTTCATGCACGGAGGGAAGAGCTTCTGCGTTTCACGCGACTGACAGAATTCCGGCAACGACTTGCTGACCGGCTGTCCGGCGGGATGCGGCAGAAACTGGCCCTTGCCTGCACCCTGATCCACACGCCGGACCTGCTCATCCTCGATGAACCGACCACGGGTGTCGATCCTGTCTCGCGCAGAGACTTCTGGGTTATTCTGCAGAGTCTCGTTCGTGAAGGGATGACGATCGTGCTCACAACCCCGTATCTCGATGAAGCGGAGCGATGCTCGAGTGTCGCGTTGATGAACAGGGGAAGAATCATGGAGTCCGGCCGGCCGGCCGAACTTCGAACGAAGGTCGATGGCGAAGTGCTGGAGATTGTCTGCAAACCTGTGAGGCAGGCATTTCATCTTCTCCGGTCGTCAGAATCATTCACCTCGGTGCAGGCATTTGGTGACAGGGTCAATGTTGTCGTCCGGAGATCGGCCGATGACCGCCCGCGTGTCGAGGAGATCCTTCGCAATGGAAAGATCGCAATCCAGGATATCCGTGTTGTCAGACCGACACTCGAGAATCTGTTTATCTCTCTTATGTCACGGAGTGAGGTGTCATCATGAAATGGTCTCTTCTCGTTCTTCTGATTCTGCTTCCGCCCGATCTTTCCGCAGGCACAGAGTTGAGCATCGACGAAGCAATCAGGACCGGGCTGTCAAAAAACCGGTCTCTGCAGATCGCGACACTCGCAGCGGACGCGGAGTGGGCGCGTGCCTCGGAGGCTGACGCACAGATGCTCCCCTCGCTCTCCGTGTCCGGCTCGTACAACCGTCTTTCTGACGGAGCGTTCCGTCTTTCTACCACGAATCTGCCCCAGCCGATCCAGGTGGGGAATGTTGTCGTCGACAATTTCGCGGTCCAGGTCGGGGTGAGACAGCCCCTGTTCACGGGGTTCCGGCTCTCCAGTCTCTCGGATGCAGCAGAGCTCACCGCCCATGCGGCAAGAGGCGACCAGCGTATGACAGAACAGGATGTCATCTATGCCGTGACAGCGGCGTACTGGTCCCTCTACCAGGCGCGAAAGATGACTGAGCTGAGTTCCGGGAACGTCCGGAGGCTCGAACAGTACCGGCAGGATGCGGAACGGCTTGGGAGGGCAGGACTGGCCACAAGAAACGACATCCTGCAGATCGAGGTTCAGCTGGGACGGGCGCGCATTACCCTGCTCGAAGCCGAAACCGGGGCCCGCGTAGCCGAGATGCGGCTGAATACGACAATCGGACTCCCTGCTGCAACGCCCGTGACGTTGACTTCTCATCCGGGAAATGGTGATGGCGCGGCCGTTGCTTCAACCGGACCGGTGGAAGCCCTTGTCGATTCCGCCCTCGGCCGGCGGCCCGATGTTCTGGCAGCGGGATTGAGACTGCTTGCAGCGGAGGAAATGGTGAATGCCGCGAGCGGCTCATGGTGGCCTCAGCTCGAGTTCTCGGCCCACTACAATTACAGCAACCCGAACCAGCGGTACCAGCCGATCACGCCGGAGTTTCTCGGCAGCTGGGATGTCGGCATTACAATGCTGTTTGAGATCTGGAACTGGGGAAAAACCGGGAGTCAGGTAGAACAGGCAGAAGCAATGCAGAAGAGTTCCGCCCTCAGAAAGACCCAGCTCGCTGAATCGATCATCCTCGAGGTCCATACAAGCCTGTTCAGTTTCGAGCAATCGTTGCAGAAGATTGAAGTCTCAGCGCTGGCGGTCGAAGCAGCACGTGAAAACCTCCGCGGGATCTCGGAGAAGTATGCTTCCGGGCTCGCCACTTCATCCGAGATCATCGATGCCGAGATCGATCTGTTCTCGTCCGAAGTGGAATTCTCCGCTGCGCGTGTTGAATATGAACTCTCCGTCGCCGAACTCAAAAGAGCGGTAGGGGAACATCCGGAAATAGCCGAAATACGATGAGCAGTCCAGCTATCGAAGTAACGAACCTGACGCGGAAGTTCGGTGATTTCACGGCAGTCAACAACATTTCGTTCACTGTTGCACGGGGCGACGTCTTTGGCTTTCTGGGGGCCAACGGCGCGGGCAAATCAACGACGATCAGAATGCTCTGTGGACTCCTTCCGGCGACCTCAGGTTCCGCTCTGGTGGGCGGGTTCGATGTAACACTCAGGCCGGATGATGTGAAAGCCCGGATCGGATACATGTCACAGCGGTTCTCGCTTTATGATGATATGACGGTGGCTCAGAACATCAGGTTCTTTGGGGGTGTGTACGGACTGACCCGCGAGGCCCTTGATGAGAGAATGGCGTGGGTGATGACTATGGCGGGATTGTCCGGGCGCGGCGACACGATGACACGAACGCTCGCAGGAGGGTTCAAGCAGCGGCTGGCACTCGGCTGCGCCGTTCTTCATCAACCGGAAATCGTATTTCTGGATGAACCAACCGGCGGAGTCGATCCGATCTCCCGGCGAAGTTTCTGGGAACTGATCGGCGAATTGTCTGCCGGGGGGACAACGATCCTCGTCACCACGCACTTCCTCGATGAAGCGGAATACTGCAATGACATTATCCTTATCGAGGCCGGACAACTGATCGCCGGCGGAAGCCCGGGTCGGCTCAAGGAAGAACAGATCCGGTTCCCGATCCTCGAAGTTTCACCGCAGGACCCGCTGGCGATGATGGAAGAGATCCGGAAAAGTGACTGGGCGGTGGAGACTTCAGTGTTCGGGACAACCCTGCATGTGATGGTGACGGATGAAGAAAAAGGGAGGAAGGAGATCGATTCCCTGAGCCGCCGACTGGGGTCGGGAGCCCCCGGAGTTCATCGGATCATCCCCTCCCTCGAGGATGTCTTTCTTCACCTGCTGGAACAAAAGAGATCAGGCAGAAAGGGGGCCGTCTGACATGCGTGGCAGGATCCTTGCCATCGTCAAGAAAGAATTCCGCCAGATCCGCAGAGATCCGACATCGCTCGGCATGCTCCTTGTCCTCCCGTCTGCGCTGATTATCCTGGTCGGTTACGCGCTGAACTTCGATGTCAAACATATCCCTCTTGTAACCCTCGACCAGGATCGGACAGTGCAGAGCCGGCTGTTTCTTCAGTCGTTCAAAGAGACGGAGTACTTCGATTTTCTCTATTCGGTCGGGAGTTATACGGAACTTGAGCACATGCTGAACGAAGGAACAGCCGCTGCGGCTGTCGTTGTTCCTCCCCGTTTCGGGGAGAGTCTTGATGCAGGCCGCGATGTGAAAGTGCAGATCCTTGTGGACGGGTCCGATGCGAACTCGGCCGGGCAGGCAATGTCGTATGCCGGTCGGATGACGGTGGAGTATTCGCTGAACCGCACTTCCGCGGGTCTGTTCCGGGCAGGTGTGGTTCTTGAGGAACCGGTGGTCCTCCAGCCCCGTGTC
>JAOUDE010000055.1 GCA_029859455.1 Ignavibacteria bacterium
GAGAGCGAAGGTTCTGAGCGATCCATCCGATCCTAATGTGTTTCTGCCGAGAAGGATCGAGAACCAGTTTCACGACTCGAACGGGAACGGGGTTCAGGACCCGGGTGAAGCCAGTACCACTCTCGCTGAACGTCAGGCATACTGGTACCGGGACGCGTCGGTCAAAACCAATATCAGTCCGCGGCTCGGGATTTCATATCCGATTACCGACAGAGGGATCCTCCATTTCTCGTATGGACATTTCCTTCAGATTCCTTCGTTCATCCATCTGTACCAGAAGCCTGACTGGAAAGTGACGACGGCAAGCGGCATCCAGGGTGTGTACGGAAATCCGGATCTCAAGGCACAGAAGACGATCATGTACGAACTGGGATTGCAGCAGCAGTTGACGGATGAACTCAGCTTCGATGCGACACTCTTCTATCGGGATACCCGTGACTGGGTGACGACGAGCCCGTCGATCGATGTCGGCGATCCCGGGAGTTCCACATCCGCGTATGTAGTCTATGTGAACAGAGATTATGCCAACTCACGGGGGATCACCATCTCGGCGAACAAGCGCCCGAGTGACCTCTGGACGATGAATCTGGCTTATACCTTCCAGATTGCGGAAGGGATCAATTCGAACCCCGATGACGAGCTTGCCGCCCAGCGCGACAACACGGAGCCGGCCCGGTCGTTGACACCGCTGGATTGGGACCAGACTCACACCGTCAATCTTACGCTGGGGCTGGGCGAGCAGGATTGGGGCGCTTATTTCATCGGCCGCTACGGCTCCGGGCTTCCGTACACGCCGTCGATCAATCAGGCGGAGTCGCAGGGAGTCGATGCCGCCCGGATCGTGAGCAACAACAGTCGGCGCAGGCCGCCGACGATGAATATTGATGTTCGCCTGTTCAAGAATTTCACCGTTGAGCCACTGAATCTCAGTCTTTTCCTTAGAGTGTTCAATCTCCTGGACAGAAGGAACGAAGTGACGGTCTACGGAGAGACAGGACGGGCCAGTGCGAGTGTCCAGAGCCTCGGTATTGGTGAAACGACAGGCGACCGGCTCAATCCCGTCAGCGCATACATAGTCCGACCCGATTTCTATTCCGAACCCCGTGAAGTTCAGCTGGGCTTGGAGGTTACCTTCTGATGATCCACAATACCATCTCTTCCGGAACCTGTATGAAAAACTATCTCCTGCCCCTCCTTTGTGCATTGATTGTTCTCACCGGTGCAGGGAGTTCTGACATGTTCGCCCAGAATCTGCCGACCGAACTTCGGGTCGATCCGACACTGAGGAGAAGAACCGAGATCGACGGGAACAATGTCCGCACCAGTGTGTTCAACTTTGTCTTCTCCGGACGGACCGGGGCAGGTCAGGGGATCCCGTACGAGTTTCCGAAGAACACCGGCCGTTTCTACGTAGCCCTTGTGGCGTTGTTCGTCGGTGGCGAGGTGGTTGACAACACCGGCACAACGGTCCGGGTTGTCGACATACCGGCATTCCGGACGAATCCTGCCACAGGTGAGGACTGGAATATCGGTCCGATTCCCGGCTACTTCAATCCTACCGTCGGCCGTCTTGCGAAGAGCGACGAACCGGACACCTGGCCCATGACATGGCCTGACAAACTGAGCGATTCACTCGATCCCGGTTGGCCCGGGAGCTGGAACGGATTCTTCGGCAAAGATCAGTTTAACGCGGACCAGGAAATGTTTTACCGCGCGGGGGATGACAATTATACACGGTGGAACTACAGTCCTGATGCCAACTACCCCGACCGGAGGGGGCTCGGGATGCTGATAGACCAACGGGTTCTCCAGTGGTCACAGGTTTCCGTCGCGGACGCTGTCTTCTTTATCTCTGCGGTCAGGAACGACGGAACCAAACGGATAAAGAAAACCGCGGTCACCCTCTGGCTTGCCGATTTCGTCGGAGGCGACGGGGACTCCCAGGACGACACGCCGACGTTCGATCTGATCCAGGACATTGCCTTCTCTCTTGATGCGAACGGGATCAGCTCCAACCCCGCCTTCCTCGGGGTCTGTGTCGGCGCGGCGGCTACACTCTACCTTGAAACGCCGGGGAACGCCGTTGACCGGATCGACAATGACGGAGACAGCCCGGAGTATGACCTCGGCCCGAAGGTGACAGGGGATTTCTTCCTCGCCCAGATTCCAGGGACGATCGCGGAAATCAGCGGAGACCAGATCGACAACAACCTCAACGGACTGATCGATGAAGATTCAACGCATATTGCGTTCGGAGCACAGCGTGGTGTCGGTTACGGCGATAGAATAGACAATAATGATGATGGGGAGGGAGAGAGCCCGGTTGTCACAGCGGCTATGGTGAGCGAAGCGGGACTTGATCCGTGGAATCGGTGGCCGGCCAACCCGGAAGCTGATGCATTTCAGGACAGCATTATCCATCTTATCGGAGTCGGCAGTGAGGATGAGGGAAAGAAATTTGCAGACAATATCGACAATGACGGCGATGCAGTCGCCGATCTTCCGACGATCACGCAGGCAATCGTGGATGCCGCAGCTGCTGATCCTCTGAAACGGTACCGGGTTCCCGGTACGAGCGTGATCCTGTATAGCGTCGGACCGGAGGACCTTGGCCGTAAATATCTGAATGACGACGGGCTTCGTGTTACGGGGATCGACGAGAATATCGACGAGATGGTGGATGAGGGAAGAAATGACGGGATCGATAATGACGGGGACTGGAATATCTTCACCGATGATGTCGGTTTGGATGGTGCAGAGGGGACCGGTGATTTCGGCGAGGGGGATGGACGGCCCACTTCGGGTGTGGGAACGGACCTGCCAGGCGAGCCGAACATCGACAAGACTGACGTTTCAGAGGCCGACCAGATCGGTCTGACGAACGTCCAGTACCTGGCGGCAGGTGCAATCGATTTCGGAACGACCCCCGATGTCTTCTTCTGGCAGAATTTCATGCTCCCCGGGCGGTTCGTTGACCCGGAGACAATCCCGTCGCCGGGTGAGTTTGACCTGTTCGTCTCATCAGGCGTATTTCCCATGAATCCCGGTCAGATCGAACAGATCTCGTACGCCGTCGTGTTTGGCAACGCGTCAACCTGCCCCGGCAATGCCGATGTTACAGGGGCGAAAGCGGACGCCCTTCGCAAGAGGGATGCCGCCCAGCTTGCTTACGATGAAGATTATCAGTTCGCTCAGGCGCCGCTTGAACCGACGGTCACAGCGGTCGCCGGTGCACGCCTTGTGAACGGTGCCTGGCAACCGAAGGTGACACTCTACTGGGATGATGTTGCAGAAAGTTCCGAGGACCGGTTCCTGAGCGGCATTGTCGGGATGCCGGTGAAAGATTTCGAAGGATACAAGGTATACCGGTCGACTGATCCTGCTTTTGAGGATGCACGGGTGATCACCGATGCGTTCGGCAACCCCGCTCCATGGCTCAGCCCGCTCGCCACGTTTGACCTCAGGAACGGGATAAGCGGCTTCCATCCGGTTCCATTCAACGGCGTACAGTTCCATATGGGGAACGACGTTGGGTTGTCACACACGTTTGTCGACACAACTGCGAAATTCGGTCAGACATATTACTACGCTGTTCGCGCCTACGACCAGGGTTACGCACCGTTGAACATCACGCCGGCAGAGAGCAACCTGAAGATCAGTATCGATGAGCTGACAGGCGAGGTTACATCGCTCGGCAGTTCGGTTGTCGTCGTCACTGCGGAAGCGCCGGCGGCAGGGTACGTTGCCCCGCTCGTATCAGACATCGATCTTGTCCAGGGGACAACCACCGGGACGATAGGCTATGTCATCATCGACCCGCGGGATATCAGAGACAATCACACCTATCGGGTCACCTTTCAGGATACCGTTCTTTCGGGCGGTGCTTCCAGGCCGGACACGTTTCTGACCAAGAATTTCACTCTCGCCGATGTCACAAACCCGAATGCCCTGGACACGCTGATTGACAGGAGCACAGCGGTCACTGATACGCTCGAGCAGCCTGTGACGGACGGTTTCCGGCTGGAACTGCACAATGAAACACAGTTCGGGCTGAATTCGGAACTCTCCGGATGGAATGCGATCGATGTGAATAACTTCATCTTCGCGCAGTGGAAATTCGGATTCGAAGTCGGTCAGCAGAAACCATCCGATTATCTCCTGGTATTTTTTGATCAGGCCGGAGCAGACACATCGACCTTGTACAGGGCGGGGAGCACGACCTGGCCTGCGATCCCCGTGAATTTCAAGGTGTACAACGTCAGCGAGGACCGGCAGATTGATTTCGGTTTCATTGAACTGGATGTCGTTGACGGACCGGGGCTGATGAGTGTTGCCAATGTGAACAATCTTATCCGGACGGACCGGATCATTTTCCTTGAGCCAAACCAGAATGACTCTCTGGTCTCAACCTGGAATGTCAGTCTGTCGTGGGATGTTCTCCGCCGCCGTCCCATGGCGGATGATTCGCTCACGATCATTCTCTCAAAGCTGTTCCGTTCCTCTGATATCTTTGAGTTTACCACAACGGCTCAAAAGGTCGAAAGCGATCTGGCGAAGTCTGATCTGCAGAACATCAGGGTGGTCCCGAATCCCTATGTGGCCGCAGCTGAGTGGGAGCCAAAGAATCCGTTCACATCCGGTCGCGGCCCCCGGTCGATTCATTTCACGCATCTGCCGCAACGATGTACGATCAGAATCTTCACCGTGAGCGGTGAGCTCGTGCAAACCATCATGCATGAGAGCACGATCGACAACGGAACGGCGGACTGGAATCTCCTGACGCGGGACAACCTTGCGGTGTCGTACGGAGTGTATGTATACCACGTGGACGCATTCGAACTGGGTGAGAGAGTTGGAAAATTTGCGATCATCAAATAGGGTGCCTCCTCGTACAATGGCCGATCGTCGACATGGAGACAACGTGAATACATTTCAAAAAGCGGTTCTGCTGATGATGGTTGCTGTGACGGGAATGGTCTCCGTCGCGGATGCCCAGGTAACGAAGGTTGGCACCAGTGCGGCGAAATTCCTGAGCATTCCTGTCGGAGCCAGGGCGCTCGGAATGGGCGGTGCATTTGTTGCCGTAGCGGATGATGCGTCGGCGATGTTCTGGAACCCCGCCGGCATTGCTCAGAACTACCAGGCCGAGGCGATGTTCTCACACTCACAGTGGATCGCGGATATCAATTTTAACTACGGAGGGGTGACCAGCCCGCTTGGCGATTTCGGGACTCTTGGACTCCATTTTACCTCTTTGTCGCTCGATGAAATGGAGAGGACCACAATCGACCAGCCGGATGGGACCGGGGAGTTCTTTTCTGTCGGAAGCATCGAAGTAGGGGTCTCGTATGCCCGGTATCTGACCGACTGGTTTGCCATCGGGGCGAATGTCAAATACATCAATGAGCGGATCTGGAATTCCACGGCGACAGGCTGGGCAGTCGATATCGGCACCCTGTTTACCACCCCGTTCGACGGCCTGAAATTCGGCGCGTCTATTGCCAATTTCGGAACAAAAATGCAGATTGACGGTGACGATCTGCTGACCCAGAAGGATATTTCGCCCATCTCCGGCAACAACGCGAACGTCAACGCGAGGCTGACCACCGATCGGTTCGACCTGCCGTTGACGCTCCGGATCGGCCTCTCCTATGAGGCGATCGAGGATGAGGACCAGCAGCTCCTAGTCAACATAGATGCGATGCATCCGAACGACAATACCGAGAGTGTCAACATCGGTGCTGAGTACACACTGTTCCGGAAGATTTTCGCCATCAGGGCCGGATACAAAGCCCTCGGTATCAGGGACAGCGAAGAAGAATTTACATTCGGCGGCGGGATCAACTACAATGTCGCTGCGGACCTTCGCCTGAAATTCGACTACGCGTTTGAAAGCTTCGGCATCCTGAACAACGTTCACAAGTTCACTTTGGGTGTATTATTTTAACAGAGCTGTCCATTCTCAGGGAAGGAGGCGCGATACGAAGCAATTGATGTAAGAGATGATTCGACCACTACTGTATACTGTTGTTAACGTTCATCTAATAAAAGGAGGAAGCCATGAAGAAAACGTGGCTAACATTTATCGTGGGGGCCTGCACTCTGCTCCTCACCGCGGGGTTTGCTGATAGTGCCCGCGCTGCCGGCGACGATGCCGGCAAGGTGCTGTCAGGGATCGGGAGCGTGACAGTTGCCACGAATCCGGTCACATTCCAGGTTGATATGAGGGTCCGGATCTGCGAGGGCCTGATGACGGTCGGCGATGAGGTCAGCGTTCCCGGCGATCATAACGGCTGGACGCCCGGGGCGACGGTTGCAACCGACCCTGACGGCGACAGCATCTATGTCGCCATCGCCGATATCGGCGTCGGTACGATCTCATACAAATTCCATGACGGCAACGACTGGGAGAACGACCCGAACCGGACGTTCACCGTGAATCCTGACTCGATTGCCAACATCATCCCGGTGGTGTATTTCAACGATGACGATGTGTGCGATATCGGCGGAGCGGATGTTCCTGTCGTCTTCCAGGTCGATATGTCCGTGAAGATGATTGAAGGCAGCTTCGCACCCTCACTCGGTGAATGGGTCGGTGCCCGTGGAAGCTTCAATTCCTGGTCACCCGGTGATACCCTCACCGACGGCGACGGCGATTCGGTCTATACCGGCACCATGATGCTGGCAGAAGGAAGCGATATCGAATACAAGTTCGTTATCCGGAACGATGACGGGTCTGACACATGGGAAGACAACATCCCGGGGAACAGAGCGTACACCGTGCCGACAGGCGGAGGAACCATCCCGGTCGTTTACTTCGACGACGATGACGTGGTGAGTATTCCTGTCACGCAGAACATCCTGATGAAAACCGACCTGAATACCTTTTTCGGTATGGGTTGGTTTGATCCCAGCGCGGGAGATCAGATCGAAGCCCGCGGTGCGTTCAACAGCTGGGTCGGAGGCGACGTCTGCCAGGATCCGCTCGGCCTGAACGAGTACGAGTGGCTCGAGAGCGGCTTCTCAGCGTTTTCCGGGGACAGCTACTTCTATAAATTCTTCATCAAGTTTGACTCCCTCAGCGCCATCACCCGGTTCCCGACGTATGCAGACGACGTGGATGGACACAGCTACGAGCATCCCGCCGAGCGTGGAGACGGGAACAGGGTCTTTATTCATCCGGCGATGGATGGTGATGTGGGACCTGACACGTACTGGTTCAGCAGTATCCATCCCAGCGGCGTGATCAATCCGACGGACGGAAGCGGAGGTGACGTTGTCGAGGTAACGATCACCGCCGACATGACTCCGGCCATCACGCTTGGATTCGATCCGGCAGTCGACACAGCGCAGGTTGAGCTCTGGGACGACCTCTGGGTTGCCGTTCAGGTACGTGAGCAGGGTTCATTTCCTGCAATCATGAACATGACGCGCGTCGGTATGACGAACAATTTTACAGCCACATTTGACGTGGTCGGAACCACCCACTATAACCTGATGTACCACCTCAGGTTCTCACAACCGGGTGGAACCATTCTGGGTGAAGGCGGCGGATTGGGTGTTCAGAATCCCTACCGTTCCCGCTACATTCAGCCGCTTGGTCCGAACTCGTTCCCGACAACGTACTCCACCCCTGTCGATACGTGGGATCTTGATGGCGCACCGCTCGTTGCTGAGGTGGCACCATTCAGCATCCTCACGAGTGTGGAGCCGGATCCGGTATCCGGTCAGCCTGTTCTCTACAGGTTGAATCAGAACTATCCGAATCCTTTCAACCCTTCGACCAGAATCAAGTATCAGATTCCGGAGCGGTCGAAGGTAACGCTGAAGGTTTACAACCTCATTGGACAGCATGTCTCGACCCTGATCGATAATGTCCAGGAGGCGGGCAGCTATGTTGCACTGTTCGAGGCAAACGACCTCGCCAGCGGCGTATATTTCTATGAACTGCAGGCAGGTGACTTCCGACAGACGATGAAGATGCTCTTCATGAAGTAATGTCATCCTCTCACAGGCCGCCCCCTCCTGGGGGCGGCGGTGAGTTGAGACCGAGGCAACCACGATGTTTGGACGATGGACACAGATTCTCCTCACCGGTCTGGCCGGGCTCTTCCTTCCCTTCTCCGTTTCCATTGCAGATATACTGTTCGCTGATGTCACCGGGTCGGCGGGACTGACCCATTACATCAACGGTGAAGGAGTCTGCATCCTCGACATTGATAATGATGGACGTGAGGATATCTTCATTGCAGGAGGGAACGGACGGAACCTTCTCTACCGGAACCTCGGGGGAATGGTGTTCGAGGAAATTGCTCACACCGCGGGTGTCGACAGCACCGGATGGACGAGGCTCACAATTGCTTCCGATTTTGACCGTGATGGCTGGATTGACCTGTTTCTCGGATGCCACAATCTTCCGTCGCGTCTCTTCAGGAACCGGGGGGACGGAACGTTCGAAGATGTCACATCATTGTCCGGCATCCAGAATATGGCGAACACACGCGGCGGTGCCTGGTTCGATCATGATCTGGACGGCCTTCCGGACATTTACGTCGGCAATTTCTCGCAACCGAATATTCTCTGCCGCAACAACGGGGACGGGACGTTCTCGGAGATCGCAGCTGAGGTCAATGCACGCGGTCCGCTGACGTCAGGGCTCGTGATGGGCCTCGCCGTCATTGATTACGACCGTGACGGGGACGGCGATATTCTGATGGCTCAGGACGGCGACCGTGGCAACATCCTTCTCCGGAGAGAAGCGGACGGGTTGTACACCGATGTGTCAGACGCAGCGGGAGTCAACCTTCCTGTCATGGGGATGGGCGTGGCTGTCGGCGACTACAACGGAGACCTTTTTCCTGATGCCTACATCACCAATCTGGACGAGAGCACCCTCCTTCGGAACAACGGCGATGGAACCTTCAGCGATGCCACAGTGGAAGCGGGAGTGGGCGACCTTCCGGCCCATATGGGATGGGGCACCTTCTTCTTCGATGCAGACAACGATGGTTGGCCGGACCTGTACAACAACAATCAAACGGGATTCGGTGGTATTCCCAACTCGTTCTACCGAAACAGGGGGGACGGCACGTTCGAGGATCTGAGCGGACCTTCCGGTTTGCTTTGTTTCAATGATGGACTCGGATCCGCCTTTGCAGACCTGGACAACGACGGCAGGCTCGATATTGTTCTTTCGGGTGGTCCTTCAGCCGCCGGGAATCTCAAATTGTTCCGGAATATTTCCACGGTGGACAACCACTGGATTCAGTTGACCGTTTATCCCGCCGGGTTGCATCAGACGGCGACCGGTGTCACCGTTGAACTGTATGTCGATGGTGTGCCGCAGGTTCAGACTGTGGCGACCGGGAATGGCTATGTTTCCCAGAATACAGCCAGACTGCACTTTGGAACCGGTGACGCGGCAGGTATTGATTCCGTTGTGGTATACTGGGTTGACGGGACGATGGAGCGGTTTATCTCTTTGAGCACAGACATGCACCATCACCTCCATCAGGGGTCCGGAGTGACAGGCATCCGGGGCGAGGAATCCGCGCCAAGTGCCTTCATCCTTTCACAGAACTATCCGAACCCATTCAATCCCGGAACAACGATTTCATATGAGATCAGCAGGCGGGCGAGGATCGTGCTTCGTATAACCGATATGCTTGGTCGCGATGTCGCCACGATCGTGGATGCCGTTCAGGAACCGGGCCGGCATTCTGTCGTATGGGAAGCGGGTGGACACGCGAGCGGTGTGTATTTCTATCGGCTTCAGGCCACCGACAGTTATTCGGGGCAAAGCGGAACGGCATCCGGGAAAATGCTCCTGGCACGATAGCGACTCATTCCCCGAGAGATTCCAGCATCCTGCGTGCTTCCGCGAGTGCCGGGTCTGCCTGGAGTGCCCGCCGCAGGGACCTCCTTCCATCTTCGACCCTGTCCAACCGAACAAGCGCATATCCCAGCATATAATGAGTCGTGCCGAGGGCACGGTCCGGCAGTTTGTATCCTGTTTCCCGGTGAGCCTGCAATGATTTCTCCAGCTCCATCACAGCGGCTGAGAGATCGTTTTGTTCCAGAAGAATGCGACCGGTCTGATAATGGGCAAAGGGATTCTCTTCCGCTGTCGCTGATCTGCGGTATGCAATCAAGGCCCCATCTGTGTCTCCTTCCATCAGAAAATAGTCCGCAATCCTCAGGAGGGGTTCATAGGAAAAATAAAGGATCCTCGAAACAGCAAGCGCTTCGTTGCGGGCCAGGCCGAATTCTCCAGACTCCAGGTACCGGTCTGCCATCTGATATCGTGCGGCCTGCCACGGGATTTCTTTGTTGACGAAACGGAAGGCCAGGTTCTCAACCCAGCCGTCCGGCCTGAACTGATACCCGTTGGACTCTTCAGTAAATGGCCACTGGTGGCGGAGGTAGGAGATCCGAATCCTCCCCATCGCTTCGTCGAATTTCGTGACGGCGGAGAGGGAAGGCAACTCGTCGGTGAGAATCGCCGGACCGATTCCCGGGGGGAGAAGGTGATATCGAAACATCGTGTTTTCCCAGCTCTTTGCAATAAGAGCATACCCATTGATTCTGGGGTGGACATGTTCAAGGAAAAGGTGGTTCCCCGGAATTCCATCAGGCGATTCCGCAAGGAACGCTGAATCGATCCGTGCAACAGCAACCCCGTGGTCATTGGCAACCCGCAGGAGCTCTCCGCCGAAATCAGTTGCCATCCGGAACCGCAGCCCGTCGAGATCCCGGGCCATGGTATAGGCGTGGCGTGCCTCCCTCGTTCGGTCTGCTTCCTGCAGCGCTTTTCCAAGTCCATACCAGATATCTGCCCGTCCGGAATCCAGCGAGACAGCCTGCTGATAGGTGATGATCGCCTCATTGAGGGCTCCGCTTCCGAGAAGTCCTTTCGCACGGGTCATGATCGGATCGATGGCATCCTGATCGGTGTGAGAAGATGGAAGGGGAACG
>JAOUDE010000368.1 GCA_029859455.1 Ignavibacteria bacterium
AGAGACTGGACTGTGGGTCTTCTTCTTTGAAGGGGCGGTCGGGGGCGATCAGCTGGACCCGATGCCTCCAACCGCGGTCTCTGCATACAGCGATTATAATACGCCTTCTTCAATTCTTATCACGTGGGCTGACCCGCTCTCACTCATTGATGGAACTCCGCTGAATCCGGGAGATTTTACCATTGAGGTGAAGAGAGACGGGATGAATGTCGGGTCGGCGGCAGGTGGAGCGGAGGAATTCACCGACAACGGCCTTGTGGAGGGACAGCTCTACTCCTACTCTCTGTATGCCCGTCTGGTTGCGAATGACAGTACCAGCAGGGAAGTCGGGACTTCATGGACCGCCGGCGGTTCACCTGTTCCTGGTCCTCCGACCGAAATCTCGGTCCAGGGAGATGAGACCAGCGTAACCCTTACATGGAGGAACACATCGACCAACATAGATGGAACCCCGATCAATGACATTGCCGGGATCAGGGTCTATCAGGACGACGTTCTAGTTACAACGCTCGACAGAACGCCGTCAGTTGCCGGGCTTGAGGACTCAGCGTCCTACACACCCTCGATTCCGGGGTTCTATGCCTGGCATTTGACGACCCTCGATGAAGATGACAACGAGAGCGATCCCTCAGCCGTCGGTTACACACCACTTGCCGCTCCGTTTACCGATCTGTTTGCGGTGGCGGGCGTGCCTGATCCGGAATTCTGGATCAACCAGGATGGAGCAGTCAATGGAAGGGGAGTCAATCCACCTTCGACACCATACTCACTGAACCTGAATGGTCACCCGGATGGCGGCGATATCGTTGATCTGCGTCCGTTTGATCTTTCCGGTCTAGAAGGGAGCGGCATTTCGTTCGCTTATTCCTGGCAGCCGCAGGGGACCGGAAACGCTCCGGAAACAGGTGACAGCCTGATGGTGTTTTTCAGAAACGATCTCGGTGAGTGGAAGAAAGTACGTTCCTATGCAGGTCGTGGGAACACAGCCTTTGCTGCGGTCGAAATTGATATCGCCGGGGAATCGGCCGGATCCGGGACATTCTTTCACTCTCAGTTCCAGGTCCGCTTTCAGAGCTACGGGACCTCGGATCCCGTGAACCTGTATGATGACTGGTTCGTGGACAATGTCTCGCTCAGTCTGCCGACCAGCGTCGACCATGGGACCGATCAGGTGCCTGGCGAGTTTACGCTGCGGCAGAATTTCCCGAATCCGTTCAATCCCACAACCACGTTCACCTATGATGTTCCTCTCGCGCAGGTCGTCCGACTGAGTGTCTATAATCTCCTTGGCGAGAAAGTGAAGACGATCATCGACGGGCTTGTTGAGGCCGGGACTCACAGAGAAATCTGGGATGGAACGAACGATCAGGGACTGGGAGTGGTCAGCGGGGTGTACTTCTACCGACTCGAAGCGACTGATTTTTCGAGCACCAGAAAAATGATGCTGATGAAGTAATTATCTCTGTCTGGACCGGGCGCCGGACTCATAGCCGGTGCAGGGTGCAAACCTGGACTGTAGCACAAAAAAAAAGCCTTCCGCTTGGAAGGCTTTCTTGTTTCCGTAGAAGCAGGTTCAGCTTCCTGTTCTCAGATAGTAAGGAAGAGCCCTTCGCATCTTTTCACGCTGGGCTTTATATTGTTCTTCTTTCTTTCTGCACTCAGGACAGCGATACGAGCCGCTGTGTCCGCGGAATGAGTTGCCGCAATCGCGGCACACATTGACGACGATCTTCTTCACTGTTGTTGGTCCTTTTACGAACATACAGAGGTAAATATAGTTGTTTTACATAAGAAAAACCACTCTTTTCATGAAAATATTTCACGAAAAGTGTAAAAATTACGTGTATTGCCCGGTTTACCTGACAGTCCCGCGGCAAACTTGCAACTATTTACGGAGAGAGGTGACAGTTTGTTGCAAGAATAGGAATGGAACGTTGGAAATTACGAACCTCCTCAATTTGAGCCTCCTATGCAGATAAACTTCCGGAAACTGGGGCAGGGAAAGCCGATTATCATACTTCACGGCCTTTTCGGCTCATTGAACAACTGGCTGACGGTCGGAAAAGACCTTGCCGAGCGGGCTGAGGTATATCTTGTAGACCAGAGGAACCATGGGCGTTCCTTTCATTCAAATCGCCATTCATACCCGTTGATGGCGGCTGACCTGGAGCATTTCATGGACGAGAGGGGTCTCGGAGAGGTCGATCTGATCGGACATTCCATGGGAGGGAAGACCGCCATGACCTTTGCTCTTCTGTACCCGAAGCGCCTCAGGCGCCTCGTTGTCGTTGACATCTCGCCCAGGTCTTATCCACCCGGTCACGACAGGATCATAGACACGCTTTGCGGCCTACCGCTCGGGCAGATTACATCGCGGGAAAAAGCGGATGAGATGCTGGCCCGGGATATTTCCGATCAGCGGGTTCGGCAGTTTCTGCTGACCAACATTACGCGGGATACAACCAGGAAGTTTACCTGGAAGATGAACCTTGCAGCTTTGAAACAAAACTATTCAGAGGTCACCAAAGGGATTCACAGCAACCAGACTTCGGAGGTTCCTGCCCTCTTTATCCGCGGTGAGAAGTCACAATATATTGACAGGAACGACCTCGTACAGATCCGGAGGCTCTTTCCTGCGGCCCGCCTGGTGACTGTCGGTGGCGCGGGACACTGGGTTCACGCAGACGCACGTG
>JAOUDE010000369.1 GCA_029859455.1 Ignavibacteria bacterium
TGCTCGATGATTTCGGCACGGAAGGTGTTCCCAACCCGGCGATATGGATCACGGGAAATGCTGACAACAATGACAGATCGGATGCTCCTCCCTCCCCACCCTTTGCGATGAATCTGAACGGTAATCCTGACGGCGGAGACACGGTCACCCTCCAGCCAATTGACCTGAGCTCGATGGCAGGAACAGGTGTCGTTCTTTCCTATTACTACCAGCCGGAAGGGAACGGCAACTCGCCCGAAACAGGAGACTCCCTGAAACTCTCCTTCATGAATGACCTTGGTGACTGGGTCAGCGTCAGGGAGTATCCCGGGGTGACACTCCACCCGTTTACTCTTGAAATAGTCGATATCGAATCGCAGAATGCCGGAGGCGGAACATTCCTCCACAGTCAGTTCCAGCTTCGTTTTACGAGCAAGGGGGCGCTTGGAGCGATTCCGAATGATGACTGGTTTATCGACAATCTGTTCCTTGGTGTTCCCGCCCCTGCGGCCGGTGCGTCACCGAACCCGCTATTGTTTGATACAACGATGGTTGGAGGCAGTACCACCCTTCCTCTCAACATCCTGAATCTCGGTCTCGAGGATCTTGTTGTCACCGATATCGTTTCGGGTAACCCGGCGGTCTTCGGTGTCGAGCCAACCTCCTTTACCGTTGTTCCGGGCGGCCTGTTCGAAGTTGACGTGACCTTCACACCCGGCTCTCCGGGCACGATTGAAGGAGCGTTGAAAGTGGCCAGCAATGATCCTGACGACGATTCGCTCACCGTCGTTCTGAGCGGTATTTCTGTCGTTCCGACATCGGTGACGGAGGGATCCGGCCTGCCTTCGGAGTTCGGCGTCAGCCCGAACTATCCGAACCCGTTCAACCCTTCCACCACGATCAAATATCAATTGCCGGAGGCTGGACATGTTGAGCTTATCGTCTACTCACTCCTTGGCGACGAAGTCACACGGCTTGTTTCAGAGGAAATGGAGGCGGGATACCATGAGTCGGTCTGGAATGGAAAGAACAGTTCCGGCGTTCCGGTGACCAGCGGCGTCTACCTGTATCGTTTCAGAGCAGGAGACTACCTGATGGTGCGTAAAATGCTGTTACTGAAATAAGGGGTTTTCGATGAAGCCGAATATGATATCTGCCCTCGCGCTCACCCTTTCAGTCCTGACATGGCCCGCGACAGGACAGGATCTGCCGAAGGACATTTCGTTTGCCGGGCCGGACGGCACAATAGTCGAGGGAGTTCGTTGTGCAACGATCGACACCGCCCCGCCGGAAGGATGGGCGCACGACACGCCGCCCCTGGACGGGACCGTGTACGTTCCTATCGCCTTCCATGTTATCACCTCGGTAAGCGGCGTGGGAAGCCTGACCGATCAACAGCTTCAGCGGCAGGTTGATACGCTCAATACCAGCTTCGACGAGTCAGGATTTCAGTTCTTCATCAACAGCATCGACCGGACCGCCAACGACACCTGGTTCTACAGCACGTCGTCCAATGACGGATCCATGAAGGCCGCCCTCGCGATCGACCCTGCTCACAACCTGAATCTTTACACAGCGAACATAGGCGGAGGAATTCTGGGGTATGCCTATCTGCCATGGCAGTTCCCGGAGAGCAATACCCTCCACGGGGTCGTTGTCCTTTACTCCTCACTGCCGGGGGGAAGCGCCTTCCCCTACAACCTGGGAGCAACGGCCACCCATGAGGTCGGGCATTACCTCGGTTTGTATCACACGTTTGAGGGAGGCTGCTCCGGCAACGGAGACTTTGTCGACGATACACCAGCCGAGGCGTCCCCCGCCTTCGGATGTCCCGTGGGGCGGAACACATGTACCTCGCCGGGTGTTGATCCGATTCACAACTACATGGATTACACAGACGACATTTGCATGTTTGAATTCACTCCGGGACAGGCAGAGAGGATGGACTGGGCAGTCACTACGTACAAGCCGGGCCTTCTCGAGGCGTCGGTCGCGCCGAACCCTCCCGGCAATGTCGTCGCCTACAGCGATTACTCGACGCCGACTTCCGTCGCACTCTCATGGTCGGACCCGACAAGTCTGAACACGGGTGATACCCTGCTTGTTGACTACTTCCATGTCCACGTCTACCGCGACGGAGCCCTGGTCGACTCCGTTGCCGGCGGAACAGAACAGTATCTGGATTCCGGACTCCTGGAAGGGAATGAGTATGAATATGAACTGTTCGCCAAACTTGACAGCTCGGCATTCCCCGGCACATCAGTGATTGTGACCGCAACGGCTGGTGGCTCCAGAATACCGGGAACACCAGAGTCGTTCAGTCTTTCGGGAGACCTGGATCAGGTGACACTCTCCTGGACCAATCCGTCCACCAACATCGACAACAGCACGATGATCGACTTCGCCGGGATCAGGCTGTACCAGAACGATGTCCTGGTGATGACGTATGTGCGTTCCCCCTCGGATACGGGGAACGTCGAAACAGAAGACTTCACTCCGTCGGTTCCGGGCGCCTATGCGTGGTATCTCACTGCCATCGACAACGAAATCCCGCAGAATGAGAGTCCGCCGACAGAGACGCAGATTACCCCTCTCAACCTCCCCGCGCTCGATGCATTCAATACGGCAGGGCTTCCGAACAGCGGGATGTGGACAACCACGAATGGCGACGTCAACGATCGGGCCGACAATCCACCGAGCCCCCGCTAT
>JAOUDE010000056.1 GCA_029859455.1 Ignavibacteria bacterium
CGCATCGGCACCGACGCGATCGCGGCGACCGGAACACGTTCCATCACTGTCACGAGAACGGCACCCGGGGCATCCCGTCGGACCTCGGCATCCTTCACAAACGGATCTTCGAGGAGTCTCCGGCGGACGGCAAACAGGTCAACATCGAACAGTCCTGTTCCGGAGGTGATTCCAGAACGCTTGAGAATCGCTCTCTCGGAGAGAAGTGCATTCCCTTCCACGCGGACTTCTGAAACCAGCCGGTTCTCACCCCAGACATGTGCAGCCACCGAGAGCCCAGTCACAGCCGCCACGACGACCGTCGAAGCGATGATGGCGCGGAGGTTTCCGGGAGTTTTCTTCCCTTCCGATGCCATCAGACCGGAGCTCCGATCTGCCTGACAAACTCTTCCCCGTATTTCCAGATATCGCCTGCACCCATCGTGACGATGATGTCCCCTTTCTTCATAATCTTCCTGAGATGTGACGGAACTTTTGCCTTGTCCGGAACATAGGTCACCTCGCGGTGACCAAAGTCCTTTGCGGCCTGAGCGATCAGCTCTCCGCTCACTCCCTGGATCGGCTCCTCCCGGGCGGGATACACATCGGTCACCACGAGGATATCCGCATCAAAGAACGATCTGCCGAACTCCTCGAAAAAGTCTCTCGTCCGCGAGTAGAGGTGTGGCTGGAAGACGCAGATGACCCGGCGGCGCCACCCGGCTTTCGCTCCCGACAGCGAGGCGCGGATTTCAGTCGGATGATGCGCATAATCGTCCACCACCATGACGCCATCCTGATCCGCCTTCACCTCCCAGCGCCTGAAAACGCCCGTAAACTTTTCGATCCCGTCCCTGACGTGATGGAACGGAATGTTCAGTTCCAGGCCAACGGCAATGGCCGCAAGAGCATTCTGCACATTATGTTTACCCGGAATCTGAACGGTGACACGGCCAAGTTCCTGGTCACCTCTCACCACTTCAAAACTCGTGGCGTTCTCCGCGTGAACAAGTCCCACCGCTCTCAACTCCGCCTGGGCACTAAGACCGTACGTGATGATTTTCTTCTTGATGTTGGGGATAATCTCCTGCAATGCAGGCTCGTCCAGGCAAAGCACCACGAATCCATAGAACGGTACCTTTCCGGCAAACTGGATGAACGCACCTTTGATGTCATCGAGATCCCTGTAGCAATCCAGGTGATCCACTTCCAGCGTGGTCAGCACGGCAATGGATGGTGTGATGGACAGGAAGGAACGGTCGAATTCGTCCGCCTCCACCACGATATATTCGCCTTTCCCAAGCCTGGCATTCGAGCCGGCCAGTCCCCTCAGTCTTCCACCGACAATCACCGTGGGATCGAGCCCGCCTTCCATCAGGACAAGGCCGACCATTGACGTCGTCGTCGTCTTCCCGTGTGTGCCGGCGATACCGACACCGTATTTCAACCTCATCACCTCAGCAAGCATTTCCGCCCGACGGATGACAGGGATTTTCCGTTTCCTCGCTTCCGCCACTTCCGGATTATCGGCCATGACCGCCGAGGAATAGACGAGCGCGTCCACATCCCCGGCAAGATTCGCGGTGCTATGGCCGATGTGGACCTCCGCTCCGAGCGAGGCAAGCCGCTCCGTGTTCTCGCTCTCAGCTTTGTCGGATCCGGTTATCGTAAATCCCTCCTGCAGAAGGATTTCAGCGATACCGCTCATTCCGATCCCGCCGATTCCCACAAAGTGAAGTTTTCGTATTGAAGCAAACACCCTTCTACCTGTCTGTTATTCCCCTGCGACCCCAGCGACGAGTCTTTCGTTCTGGTATTCCTGCTGCAAACGTCCGAAGTTCAGCCAGCAATTCCTTTGCCCGTTCGTACCGGCCGATCCGGATCCGGAAGAGACGGCGCCGGTCCTTCAATTTGAAGACAACCATCTGAAACATCCCTGCCGTTTGAACCCGTTTCTCCCTGCCGAAATAGATCCACTCGATCCGTTTTGCTTCGATCGTACTCTCTTCGAATCGGTTCCTGAATGTGATCGAAGTATCGCCGACCACCAGGCGGCGGTCCCTGATCCTGTTCAGCACAAGACTCCCGATCGAAATCAACACGAAGAACAGGATCACGTACATGAGCGGATCATCCAGAACGTACTCGAATCGTTTCTCCACAAGCGACCCCCGGATTCCTCCATAAAGAATCAGGGTAACGAGATAGAGCAACACCGATTGATAGTAGAAGTCCAGCTTGTAACGAAACGATTTTGACTCTGTCATCGTCCCCGCTCCGCCAGCTTCAGGATCGCGGTGGCAAGATTTCCGGCCGCATCCGGCCGGCTCAGCTTCCTGGCGCGGTCTTCCATCTCGTTCATCCTTGCCCTTTGCGTGAACAGGCTGAGGATCGTGGCCGCCAGGTTCGTCAGCTCGGCTTCAGGAAGAACAACGGCCGCGCCGGCCTTTCCAAGTGACGAGGCGTTCTTTGCCTGGTGATCTGCCGCCGCGTGCGGATATGGTATCAGAACGGACGGAACACCCGCCTGGAGCAGTTCGGCAATCGTGCTTGCTCCGGAACGGCAGACCGCGAGTGAGGCGGCTCCGTAGGCGTATTCCATCTTCTCGATATACCGAAACACCTTCACGCTATCAGTGGCTTCCGCCCGGCTTACATCAGCAACGACCTGCGTGAAGTCCTGCTCCCCGGTCTGCCAGATAACCTGGCGTTTTCCGGCCACCAGCGTTCCAACCACGGGGCCGACCGCCTTGTTGACAGCGCCGGCACCCTGACTCCCGCCGAAGATCAGGATCGTCTCACGCGACGGGTCCAGCCCGAAAAACGTTCTCCCGTCCTCCTTTGAAATCGACCCGATCTCCTGCCGCGTCGGGTTGCCGGTGAGCACAGGGTTGCTCCCGCGTTTCAGATAGGAACGGCTCTCCTCGAAACTCAGATGCACCTCGTCAACGCGACCGGCAAGCAGGCGCGTCGTTACTCCCGGAAAACTGTTCTGCTCCTGGATCAGAGTAGGTATTCCCGCCACCGTGGCCGCGTACAGAACCGGCCCCGAGACATACCCGCCGGTCCCGACAACAACCGCGGGCTGCCACCGCCTCAGGATCCGATATGATTGACCGATTGCCATAAGAAGTTTCAACGGAAACAACAACGTCTCAGGTGAAACCGATCGCCGGAGACCGCTGATCCGGATGGTTTCAAGCGCGTATCCGTGAGCGGGTACCACGCGCTCTTCGATTTTACCTTTCGTCCCGATGAACAGAATCTTGCTGTCTGGTTCCCTTCGTCGGATCTCATCCGCCATGGCGATCGCAGGGTATAGATGACCTCCGGTTCCGCCACCCGCAAAGAGAACCCGGACAGGGACGTTCATGCTCCTACGAGTAGACCGCCCCAACGGCAGTCCCCTTCGGCTCCATCGGCGGGACACCGGGTGTTCCGTTAACCCGGGGATGAAGGTCCGTATGGGACGAAATATTCAGGAG
Source organism: Ignavibacteria bacterium (assembly GCA_029859455.1). Taxonomy (GTDB): domain Bacteria; phylum Bacteroidota; class Ignavibacteria; order UBA10030; family UBA6906; genus JAOUDE01. The sequence continues at coordinate 3,465 of JAOUDE010000056.1, forward strand.
GACTCCGACAGCGACCGATGAAACGAGCATGGCTGACCCGCCATAGCTGACAAAAGGCATCGGCAGCCCGGTCGTCGGCAGCAATCCAAGCGTTACGCCGGCATTCACGAGCGCATACAGCGTGATGCACGAAGTAATTCCCACCGCGAGGAGGCGCCCGAATTCATCCGGCGCGTATTTTGCTGTCTTCAGTCCGCGCAGCATAATCACCAGAAACAGAAACATGACGATCAGGCTGCCGATGAGTCCGTACTCTTCTCCGATCACCGAATAGACGAAATCCCCGTACGATTCAGGGAGAAAGAAATCACTCTGTCTGGTTTGCCCGGGGCCCAGGCCGAGTATTCCCCCGTTCCCGAATGCGATGATCCCCTGTCTCAGCTGGTAATTCAGCTCACCCGTCAGCAGGAATGATTTGATCCGCTCCAGGCGGTACGGCGCTGCGGCGAGTACAAGGAAACCCACTACCGCACCGCATGCGATGACCAGCCCCATATGGGACCACCGCACACGACCCGTGAACACCAGAATGAACCCGGTCATCGCGATCATTGCCCCATTGCTGAAGTTCGGCTGAAGGAACACCAGTCCTGCTACCACGCCGATCCAGACCATCAGGGGGACGAATCCTTTCTTGAAGTCCCGGATCGTTTCTCGCTTTGCCACCACCAGTGCAGCAAGGTGAAAGACGAGAGCGTATTTGGCGAACTCCGAAGGCTGAAGGCTGAATCCGCCGATGCTCAACGCCCTCACCGCTCCCTTCATTTCTCCGCCAAAGAGCAGCGTGACACAGAGCGCTATCACTCCGGCAATCAACGCTGGCTTTGTAATTCTCCGGTACCACTTATAGTCGATATGCATGAAGATGAAGATTGCCAGGATTCCGATCAGAACTTTGGCAGCATGAACCTCGAGCAGTTTGCTGCTCTCCCCGTAACGCTCCCACGCCCACGTCGAGCTCGCGCTGTAGACCACTCCGAGGCCGATCACCATAAGAACAAGCACGGCCGTGAGGATTCCCAGGTCTATATGATTCCGCTTCCGCGTCATGGACTACAGTGCTCTGACTTCATTTTTGAAAGCGCGCCCCCTCTCTTCATAGTTTTCGAACCAGTCGAACGACGCACAGGCGGGTGACAGCAACACAACATCCCCGACCGTCGCCTTGCCCGATGAGAGAACAACAGCCTCGTGCATCGATCCGGCCCGAAGGACAGGGACTGTTCCGGAAAACGCCCGGACCACATTCCCGGCGGATTCACCGATCGCAACGATCATGCGGACGTTCCGCGTGACGAGATCATTGAGTTTGCTGTAATCGTTTCCCTTGTCCCGGCCACCCAGAATCAGAATGATCGGCGACGAGAAACTCTGAAGCGCGTGCCAGACCGAATCGACATTGGTTGCTTTTGAGTCATTCACATAGGTTGCGCCGTTCAGCACCCGAACCTGTTCCAGCCGGTGTTCAACGCCGGCAAATGTCGCCAACGTCTTTCGCAGGGATCGCGCTGCGACGGCGAGCGGCTTCACAGCGAGGATCGACGCCATCGCATTCATGAGATTGTGCGCCCCTCTTATCCCGAGCTGAGCAGCCGGCATCAGTTCTGTTGCGGCTCCGCCCTCGGAGACCATGATCGATCCGTCCCGGACGAACGCTCCATCCCCCGCGACATCGTTCAGGCCAAACGCGAGCCGTCGCACACCCTCTGGTAGAGCTCTGTCCACACATTCTGTGGTGGCCGGGTCATCACTGTTGTACACCACGATGTCGCCTTTCCGCTGGTTCATCATGATCCGGCCCTTCGATCGCATGTACGCGTCAAACGACCCGCCGTACCTGTCCAGGTGGTCCGGCGTAATATTGAGGAGGACGGAGACTCCCGGTCTGAATGTCTGAATCGTGTCCAGCTGGAAGCTGCTGATTTCCACCACCGCCACTCCATCATGGTCAATTGATTCGACGATTTCGGAGAACGCAACTCCGATGTTTCCACCAACCGCCACTTTCATCCCGGCATCAGAAAGAATCCGCCCTATCAGCGTCGTTGTCGTTGTCTTTCCGTTCGTCCCCGTCACTGCAATGATCGGGGCCCGGCAGAACCATCCTGCCACTTCGATCTCACTGACGACAGGAATGGCCTTGCTGACCGCCTCCATCACAACCGGAATCGTGGCGGGAACACCGGGACTTAGAACAATCGTATCCGCATCAAGAACCCTGCTGGTATGAGCCCCAAACTCCGACTCCACGCCGAGTTTTTCCAGAGCTGTCTTTTCAGCCTGCTTCCGGTCCGCCGGAACAGCCTCGCTCAGGAACAGTTCACCGCCATGCTTCTTCAACAATCCCGCGACTGCCAGCCCGCTACGGCCACCGCCGATGACGCTGAAACGCTTCCCGCGAACAGCCGGTTTGTTCATGCCTCGATCATCGGACCTTGAAGGTGGCAAGGCTCAGGATCATCATCAGGATCGCCACCACATAGAAACGCGTCACAATCTTCGGCTCGGGCCACCCCATCATTTCGAAGTGATGGTGGATCGGAGCCATCAGGAACACCCTCTTTCCTTCCCCGTATTTCCTTTTCGTGTACTTGAAATAAGCGCGCTGAATGATGACCGAGAGGGCCTCCGCCAGAAAGATCCCGCCCAGTGTCGGCAGCAGCAGCTCTTTCTTGATCAGAACACAGACGGCACCGATCGCCCCCCCGAGGGCGAGAGATCCGGTATCCCCCATGAATACCTGCGCGGGGTATGCATTGAACCAGAGGAAGCCGAGGGAAGCCCCTGCCAGGGCAGTGCAATAGATGGTCAGTTCGCCCGAGCCTCGCAGAAACGGGATCGTCAGATAATCGCTCACCACGGCATTTCCTGAAATGTATGTGATCACGGCGAGGGTCAGCGAGACAATCGCGACCAGTCCGATCGCCAGACCATCCAGACCGTCTGTCAGGTTCACGGCGTTCGAGGTTGCCGTGATAACAAGAATAACAACCGGGATGTACATGAGCCCGAAATCCACCTCGAGGTTCTTCAGGAACGGGACGGTCGTGGAGGAACGGATCGGGACCAGATCCCTGTCGATCAGCTCCGGGACGAAATAGATGATCGAGCCGACCACTCCGGCAACCACCACTTGCCCCGCTATCTTGTACCTTCCGATCAACCCTTTCGGTTTTTTCTTAACCACTTTCAGATAGTCGTCGAGGAATCCGACCGCTCCAAGCGATGCCGTGACGAAGATGATCATCACGACATACATATTGCCGAGGTTCCCCCACAGCACTGTCGGAATTAGTACCGAGGCGAGGACGATGAGTCCTCCCATTGTGGGGGTCCCGGCCTTCGTGAGATGCGTCTTCGGCGCCTCGACTTTGGCCGCTTCACCAATCTGCTTTTCCTTCAGAATCCGGATCACTTTCGGCCCTATCCAGAACGCTATCACAAGAGCCGTTACCGCCGCGGCGGCGGCCCGGAATGTAATAAACCGGACCACCCCGAGCCCGGGTGTCTGAAATTCCGTGTGAAGCAGGTCTAGTATATAATAGAGCATCAGCCCTGTGGCCTATGCCGTTCCCGCCTTCAGCATTCTCCTGCGCGCTGAGAGGCGGTCATGAACAAACGTGATGATGTCTTCCATCCTCATCCCTCTGGAGCCTTTCACCAGGACGACATCACCGGGCGAGAGAAGCTCGAGAAGGTACTCCGCAAGAACGTTCTTTTCTTCGTAGTGAAGCCGGACCTTCACATCGGCGGACTCGTGGATCTTCAGGGCGTCCTGCCCGTATGTCAGCAGGCAATCGAACGCATGCCGGGTCACTTCGATTCCGATCTCTTCGTGGCGGCGGGAGGATTCAGAGCCCATCTCCCGCATGTCACCAAGGACCACAATCGTTCTTCCTGTTGTTCGGATCGACGAGAGCGTTTCCAGAGCCTCGATCACTGAATCCGGATTCGCATTGTATGCATCGTTCAGAATCACCACACCGGAGACCCGAATGATCTCCATTCGCTCCTTCACCGGCTTGAACGCTTCGAGCGCTTCTGTGATCCCGGCTGTCGACACCCCAAGACACCGGCCCACCGTTGCCGCAGCAAGTGCATTCATGGCGTTGTGACGTCCCGGGACCCGAAGCTGAACGATGGACGAGCGCTTCGCCCCTCGTTCCCGGAATCGCAACTGCCAGCATCCAACCCGGTTCGCCTCCAACAGTTCGCCCCTCATTCGCACGCCGGATGCCGAAAAGCCATAGCTCCACTTCTGCCTGTTCGCTTTGGCGGCTGCCGCCACCCGCTCATCGTCCGCGTTCACCAGCGCAACCGCGCCCCGCCGGGATTGGAGGCTCCGGAACAATGCCCCTTCTTCCGCCTGAACACCCCTGAGGTCACCAAAGAATTCCAGATGTTCACGACCGATATTCGTGACAAGTCCGTGAGTCGGATTCAGAATCGCGCACAGCCTGGCGATCTCCCCCGGATGATTCGTCCCTATTTCCACGACGGCAGCCTTTTCCTTTCCCGTTAGCCGGAAGAGAGTCAGCGGAACGCCGATATGGTTGTTGAAATTCTTTTCCGTGCTCAGCACCGGCATTCGCTTCCTGAGTACAGCGGCGGCCATTTCCTTCGTCGTTGTCTTCCCGTTGCTCCCGCCGATCGCGACCACAGGGTGGCTGAATCTGTCACGGTACATCCGCGCCAGCTCACCCAGGGCGATAGTGGTTTCTCTCACGACAACCACCGGGAACGGGACTTCACCTTTTGCAAGGGACTGTTCATCGACAACCGCAACGAGTGCGCCGCGCTCCGCTGCATCCCGGAGGAAATCATGCCCGTCATACCGGTCACCCCTGATCGCAAAGAACACCTCTCCAGGTCTTAGCGACCGCGTATCGGTCGAAACACCCTTCAGCTTCTTTCCTCTGAGGTGATCCAGTCCGGCTGCGTGGCTCCCCTCAATGCGGAGGAGATCGTCGACGGTCAGTTCCATTTCCTGTCGCGAAGGAATTTCCGGACCTCCTCACGATCATCCAGTTCCGTTCGTACGTCGCCGATGATCTGATATGTTTCGTGCCCTTTCCCGGCGATCAGAACGACATCCCCGGCCTGTGCTCCTTCCAGGGCCTGAGCAATCGCCTTCCGACGGTCAACCTCCTCATGCACCTGTGCTCCGGGCTGTACTCCCTCACGGATATCTCTGATGATCCCCGACGGATCCTCCGAACGGGGGTTATCAGAGGTGAGGATCGTCACGTCGCTCAACCGGGAGGCGATCTCGCCCATCATGGGCCGCTTTCCCCGGTCGCGGTCTCCCCCGCAACCAAACACGGTAATCACTCGGCCCCCGCTGTTCAGGTCGCGGATCGAATGAAGGACCCGCTCAAGCGCGTCCGGCGTGTGCGCGTAATCGACGACGGCCGTCCAGCCCGGTTTTCCTCGAATGGTCTCGAAACGGCCTCTCACTGATTGCAGGGCTGCCACTCCCTTGATGATCTCCGGTTCAGCCACTCCCAGTCCCATGCTCACGGCACACGCAGCCGAAATATTTGAGGCGTTGAACAGCCCGGCCAATGGTGACCGAACCTCGGTTGACCTGCCCTGATAGACAAGGGTGACCCCCGTCCCGACAAAACTCGTCGTGGTATTCATTGTCCGCACATCCGCACCTTGAGCAGCCCCGTACGTCAGCTTGCGCGCGGCGCTCTCAGAGATTATCCTCTCTCCAAACGGATCGTCGATGTTTGTCGCAGCGACGGCGCCCTGGTCGAGGGCATCGAACAACTTCTTCTTCGTCGCGCCATACACCTCCATCGACCCGTGGAAGTCGAGATGGTCCTGAGTCAGATTTGTGAACACAGCGCCTGAAAATTTCAGCCCGTGGACCCTCTGCATCGCGAGAGCATGGGAGGAAACCTCCATGACCACAGCCTGGCACCCGTTCTCGACCATTCCCGCAAGCAATCGGTTGACCTCCGTCGATTCCGGAGTTGTGTGTGTTGCCGGGACGGCACGGACTCCGTCGTGGTGACCCATGGTACCGAGCAGGCCGACCTTCCGGCCGTTCGCCTCCAGGATCGAGCGCACCAGATGAGCCGTGGTTGTTTTGCCGTTCGTTCCGGTAATTCCAACCAGTACAAGCTTCTGAGACGGGTTTCCGTAGAAATTACGAGCCAGTTCGGCCATCGCTTTTCTTGCATCCCCGACAACGATCTTTACAACGCCCTCATGGGTAAAGAACGGATCGGCCAGCGCGCCGTCATCTTCCATGACAACGGCGACAGCCCCCCTCCGAATCGCCTCCTGGATATACTGATGGCCGTCTGCTTTCTCTCCTTTGATGGCGACATAGATCTGCCGGGGACCGACCCGCCGCGAGTCATGGCTGATCCCCTCCACGGTCACCCCCAGCGAATGTGATCCCTGCCAGGGCTCCTTATGGACCATCTTTGACACCACGACACCCTCAAGAACCTTTTCAAGAACCATCACCGGGTTGTCCGCTTTCCTAGCAGGCGACTCCCCGCGCTGTCACATAGTTCTCCTGAACGCCGTCGAGAAACTCCCACAGTGCGGTGGCGGTTCCCCTGGCTGCTTCCGTGACCTTCGGGGCGAGCTCCGGAGCCGTGTTTCCCGCAATCAGATCCCGCTCCTCCTGTGAATGCAGAACGTCTGCCTCCTGGTGCACGGAGAAGAATTTAATTTCCTCTTCGTTGTCGATTCCGTAAAACTTCTTCAGGCCGTCGATCTTTACGCGGGAGACCTCAGGAATCTGCGATTCATATGCGTAAAGGCACCCGAGCCCTTCCTGAAACGAGTGGTCACGACTGTACTTCATCATCGTCTGCACAAGCCTTGTGGTGGTCGGAAGCGGTTCCGTGTTTTCGACTTCTTCGGTCGTCGCCCCAAGCGCGTTGGCGAACCGCATCCAGAGGGCAGGATGATTTTCCGGTCCGAGCTCCTCGTCCATGAGATTCTGAAGGAGGGATTCCCGGATCCGAAACTCCGGCGTATTGCAATGCACGGCGCTGACCATCCGCGGAAAATCCTTTACGAAATGATAATACTGGCATGCGTAGTCCTTCAGCATCTCCCTGGTCAGGACTCCTTCGTTCCAGGCCTGGTAGAATGGATGCTTGAGCATACTCCGCTCCGCAATGACCGTTTCGATTTCCTGAAGCATGTTCTGTGTCATACGTAACTCCTTATTGGAAGAGAGGATATAATGATTACCACTACTGAAGGGAGGCAACGTCGCTCGCAGCACGACACCGAACCTGCACGACAGCTCCCCGCTTCACTTTTTCCCCGGCTCCGGGCGACTGGCTGACCACGATGCCTGACCCCCGGACAGAGAGAGTCAGACCTTCGTGCGCCGCCCTGTTCATCGCCCTTCTGACAGAGACCGACCGAAGATCAGGAACCTTCACCAGGTCTGACGCGGCGCTTTTTCGCTCGGCCGCCACTTCAAG
>JAOUDE010000370.1 GCA_029859455.1 Ignavibacteria bacterium
TGAAGCAGTGGATCGACATGGTCCTGGAGTTCAGGTGGGCGTACGGGCCGGGCGGTACAGCTCTCAAGGGAAAATCAATCTTCAATGTCATTACAAGCGGTGGAACAGAGGAGGCGTATTCACACGAGGGGCGGAACCGATTCACGGTCCGGGAGTTCCTTGCTCCTTTCGAACAGACAGCCCGCCTCTGCCATCTTGCCTATCTCCCGCCGTTCCTGGTGCAGGGAACACACAGGCTGAGCGACGAACAGATCCGGGGTCATGCGGAAGGATATCGCCGTCTGCTGATCGGCCTGGCGGACGGGAGATTGCTCCCCGAGTCGCTTGCGCCCCTCCCGCAGCTCAACGATGCTGTTTCAAAGGAGGATTCACGATCATGACCGGCGGCTTTCTTCTTCAGGCGGTGGTCTATCTGGGCGCGGCTGTCATCTGCGTTCCCGTTGCAAAACGTCTCGGCATGGGATCCGTCCTCGGCTACATTGCCGCCGGGATCCTGATCGGACCGTTCGTCCTCGGGTTCGTCGGCTCCGAAGGGGAGGACATCATGCACTTCGCTGAGTTCGGAGTCGTGGTCATGCTCTTTATAATAGGACTGGAGCTGGAGCCTGCCAGGTTCTGGAGCATGCGGAAGATGATCTTTGGAGTCGGCCTTTCACAAATGGCCTTCACCGCTGTCGCTCTCTTCCTCGCCGGCCTCGCACTCGGCCTTGGCTGGAGCGGAGCGATCGCCGCCGGCCTCGCCCTCGCCATGTCATCCACGGCGATCGTTCTGCAGACGCTGAAGGAACAGGATCAGCTGGGAACACCGGTCGGACAGTTCTCGTTTTCCGTTCTTCTCTTTCAGGACATCGCCGTCATCCCGATTCTCGCTGTGATCCCGCTGCTCGCTGTCGCCCCTGTTGTTTCCGACGGAGGCCACGGGGTCCTTCCTTCCCTGCCGGGCTGGGTCAGAGCGCTCGCCGTTCTCGGGGCGGTCGGCCTGATCATCCTGGCGGGCAGATTCATTGTGGTACCGTTCCTTCGTCTGGTTGCGAAGACCCGGCTCCGGGAACTCTTTATCGCCTCCGCACTGCTGCTCGTCGTGGCGATCGCACTCCTCATGGAACAGGTTGGCCTGAGTCCTGCCCTCGGCACCTTCCTTGCCGGGGTGGTTCTTGCCAACAGCGAATTTCGGCACGAACTCGAGAGCGATCTCGATCCGTTCAAGGGCCTGCTTCTGGGCCTCTTCTTCATCGCCGTCGGCGCTTCGATCAATTTTGCTCTCCTGACCGGTCAACCTGAACGGCTGATTGCGCTGACCGCCGGCATCGTCCTGATCAAGGGAGTAATCCTGTTTCTCCTCGCGAGGATGAACCGACTGAACAGCCATGACGCCGTCAGTTTTGCGGTCGGTCTTTCACAGGTGGGTGAGTTCGCCTTCGTGCTTTTCGCTCTGATCGGGCAGGTCGGAATTCTGGATGGAAGATGGATCGATACATTCATGGCAGTCACTGCCATGAGCATGACGATCACCCCGGTTCTGATCCTCGTCAATGACAGGCTGGTCCGCCCGAGAATCGGTGTGAAGCCGGCAGCGGAACGGGAGATGGACACGATCGAAGAACAGAATAAGGTGATTCTGGCCGGATTCTCTCATTTCGGGAGTACGGTTGGAAGATTCCTCAGGGCGAACGGGGTTGAGGCGACGATCCTGGACAGCGATGCATCCCGGGTCGATCTGCTGAGGAGAATGGGATTCAAGGTCTATTTCGGCGATGTGACCAGAATGGACCTCCTTGAAACTGCCGGGGCAGGCCGGGCAGAGATCCTGGTGGTCGCCATCGATGCACCTGAAACCACCATCGAACTGGTCAAAACGATCCGAAAGCATTTCCCGACCCTCCGTCTGATGGTCCGGGCGAAAAACCGGTTCGACGCGTACGAACTCCTTGACCTTGGTGTCTCGGATATCTACCGTGAGTCGCTCGATACATCGGTCCGCCTCGGCGTCGATGTCCTCCGCCGGCTCGGCCACCGCGGCTATTCTGCCGTCAGGGCGGGCCAGAAGTTTCTGCAATATGATGAAGAGGCGCTCATCGAGCTTGCAAGCCACCGGAAAGATATGAAGAAGTATGTCTCCCGTGTGCGTGAACAGATCGCGCTTCAGGAGGAATTGCTCTCTGAGGATATGCAGCATGATCCGACGACCAGCGATCATGCATGGGATAGCGACGAGATGAAAGATACGGTGGCAAGAGGATGAAGGGATGATAGGTCCATACAGTCTGTTCAGTCAACCGATAGGGTTCTCCTGATCGATTCAGCCGGAAGTGAAGAACAGGGAAGGTTGGCCCTCGTTGCCGGAGGAACCGGCTATGTTGGCGGAAGGCTCATCAGGGTTCTCCGTGAGCATGGTTACCCGGTTCGATGCCTTGCCCGCCGGCCGAAGTTCCTGGAAGAGAGAGTCGGCCGTCATGTCGATGTAGTAAAGGGTGATGTTCTTCAGAAGGAAACACTGGCCCCCGCCCTCCACGGTGTCGACACTGCATTTTACCTGGTACATTCTATGGGAGATGACCGCTCCTTTGAGGAGTTGGAACGAGCAGGGGCGGAAAATTTTGGAGCTGTTGCGAAGGAAACCGGAGTGCGCAGAATTATTTACCTGGGGGGGCTCGGTGGCGGTCCTGATCTCTCTCCGCAC
>JAOUDE010000057.1 GCA_029859455.1 Ignavibacteria bacterium
TGCTCTTCGGTGGTCGCCTCACCCCGGTCTCTCATTTCGGCTGCCCGCCGCCTTGACCGTGCCCGGATATCTGCAACCATGAAGATTTTCAGATCTGCCCCGGGGAACACAACCGTCCCGATATCTCTCCCTTCGAGGACGACACCTCCATCCCTCCCGAGCCGGCGCTGAATCCTGACAAGCGCCTCTCTCACACCTCTGATCCGGCTCACAGCACTCACAGAACGTGTGACCTCGGACGACCTGATCTCAGCGGTCACATCCTCTCCATTCAGAAACAGATGGAGCTTGAACGGTCCGGGTTTCAGCTCGATCGACGCGGATGCAGCAATGCCGACAACCTTCTTTTCGTCCCGTAAATCGATCTTCCGACGAATCACATCAAGAGTCACGGCACGGTACATGGCTCCCGTGTCGATGTACATGTAACCGAGGCGTTCTGCTACTCTCCGGGCTGTCGTGCTTTTTCCGGAGGCGGCAGGGCCATCTATCGTGATAACGAGGCGTTTTTCCAGCAAAGTTTCGTCAAAAGCCGAGAAATTAATATACGGATTTCGCTGAAAGCCCGCAAACAATGGCCTTTTCGATCATGTTCTGGAAATCGCCGCATTTTGAGGGTAAATCGATATATTTCAGCGATGACAAGTCCGATCCGGAAACGAACCCATCAGGATATCGCAGCACATCGCATCCCTGCCAGCCAGGCCCTCTCCGTTGAGAGAGCGCCGATCTACGGTCTTCTCGACAACATCAGAAGCATGTACAATGTGGGCTCCATCTTTCGAACCTCAGACGGAGCCCTGCTGAAAAAGCTCTTCCTGTGCGGCTACACTCCCTCGCCGCCGAGGAAGGAAATCCATAAGACATCGCTGGGTGCTGCCGAAACGGTTCCGTGGGAATATTGCAAGGATCCTCTGGATGCCATTCAACAGGCACGTTCCCAGGGAGCTTCGATCTGCGTGCTTGAACAAACAGATCAGAGCGTCCCATACCATTCCATCCGGCCGTCCGCGTTTCCTGTCTGCCTCGTCGTCGGGAACGAGCTCACCGGCGTTTCTCCCGCGGTGATCCGTGCCGCTGATTCGGCGATCGAGATTCCGATGTTCGGATCGAAGCAGTCGCTGAATGTCGCGGTCGCATACGGAATCGCACTCTTTGAACTGGTCAGGATTTGGGATCAGCGTTGAGGTTATGACGGCCGGTTGTGTGCCAGTGTGAAGAAATCGGTTTTCTCCATTGTATGAATCCGGACAACACCTGCCCTGACCAGTGCCACGAGAATCCTTGAAGCCCGTTGCTGGGAGATATTCACAAGCCGGCTGAATTCTTTCGCCGTGATCCTTTCGTTCCTTTCGAGATAATCGAACAACCGTCGTTCATTGTCTCCGATCTCTATCTGTATCGGCGGTGCATCCGCGTGTTCATTCCGGAGTATCCGGATCACCTCTCTGCTTGCCGCCACGGTCTTGTCATTCACCCGGATAAATGCTTTCGATTCACTTCCGTTCCCGTTGGTTCCGTACAGGTGCGGCTTGGTTTCACTTTCTCTGATATACGCAGAGATCACATCCAGGCCATCGAAGGCCACGATATTGATCTCCGGTTCAATCTCGGGGAGACAGAACATCAACCCTGCATCGCGGATCAGGTTGACCTCACTCTTTTCGCTTTCGACGCCGACAACAGTCCCGTCATCGTCGACCCCGAAAAGGAGGTGGCCGCCGCGGGTGTTCGCGAAGGCAATCATCGTCCGGGCAATCTTCTCCGGAGATGGTACCTTTCGCTTGAATTCGATTTCGAAACCTTCACCCTCGTCAATCAGACGAAGAACATCCTTATAATCCATTATGATCCATTGACGTTCAGGTTCTTTGCCGGCCGGCGCCGGCAGTTCATTCTTTCAGTTTGCCGCTTCTGATCATCCGGTCCCTGAGCAGGCCAACCCTGCGAATCACATACCCCCTGTCACTGTCCGGGCGGTACCTCAACGGGCTGGGGATCACAGCGGCCAGCCGAAGGCTTTCCTCAAGGGTCAGATCCGCCGCTGATTTGCCGAAATAATGACGGGAAGCAGCCTGAATACCGAAGATCCCCGGTCCCCACTCGATGACATTCAGATAGAGTTCCAGAATCCGCTGTTTGCTCAGGTGCTCCTCCAGCGCTACTGTGATCAGCGCTTCCTTCATTTTCCTCAGGAAGGTTTTCGAAGTCGAAAGGTAGAGGTTCTTGGCCAGTTGCTGCGTAATCGTGCTGGCCCCCCGCACAGCCTTCCCCTCCTCCAGGTTCCTGTTGATTGATTCCTTCACTTCGAACCAGTCAAACCCGCCATGAGAGTAAAATGTCCCATCCTCAGCCACGATAACGGCGTCCAGTGTGTGCCGGGGCAATTTATGAAGCGGAATCCACTGATGGCGTATCGTCAGTGTTGTTTGACTCTCCTCCGCTTCCTCGATCCGCTGCCTCATCAGTGAAGTACGTGTGGGATTCTCTGAGGGAAGGTTGATGATGTTCCACCAGGGGATTGTCAGAATTTCCCACGCGGGCAGCGAGAGAAGAAGGAGAACAACCGACAGTATCTTGTGGTTGCGGATCCACCGTCCGACACCAGAGAATCGGCCTGCCATCCGGTTCCTATCCGAGTCCCGTTTCCAGGTAATCCTGCAGGAGCAGCCGGGCCGCCATTTCATCGACGTTTGCTTTCTCCCGCCGCTCCTTTCGTTTCATCCCTCCCTGCCGGAATGTCTCCTTCGCCCTGATGCTGGTGTATCCTTCATCCCATGTTTCAACCGGGAGGCTGAGACGCTCTCTCAGTTGTCCGATGAACCGCTCGATTTCGCCGGCAATCGTCCCGCGTGAACCATCTGCCCGGTACGGCATACCGACGACAACAGCTGTCACTTCGCGTTCGCTGATCATCCTGATAATCACGTCGATGGCATTCCGGTCATTCGGCACAACACCTGCGCCGCCCGCAATGATCCGCATCGGGTCGCTGATAGCAAGACCGATCCTGACCGAACCGTAGTCGATCCCGAGCACCCGTCCTCTCCCGTTCCCTCCGTCCTGTTCCATCACTCCTCAAACCGCTCGACCTTCGTGACCCCCTTGATCTTCTTGATCCTGGTGACAACGCGTGCAAGGTGATCGGTATCGGTCACATAAAGGAGAAACGTCCCCTCGAATATCGAATCGTGAGAATCGATATTGACGCTCCGGATATTCGTGTTCAGGTATGAAGCGATGGCCTGTGTAATATCATTCAGCATACCATGACGGTCATTGCCGGAGACGGACAACCCGGAGACGAACATCGCCTCGTTGTTCACCGGCCAGTCAACATCGACAATCCTGTTGCTCTCCATCTTCATCATCAGCCGGAGGTTTCGGCATTGTTTCCGGTGGATTCTCAGACCTTCGCCCGTGGTCACAAAACCGACGATCTCATCGCCGGGGATCGGGTTGCAGCATTTGGCGTAGTTGTGAAGAACGTTGTCTGTCGCGCCGCTCATCACGATGCCGCCCGGGATCCCTCGTGCGATGGTGACAAACCGGTTGAAAAGACCCTCGACCTTTCCTTCCGGAGTTACAACGCTTGTCTTATGCTTCTTTTCCTCACGAATCATTTTGATAATTTCGTCGGCATCCAGTTTTCCCTGCCGGAGTCCCAGGTAAAACATTCCGACATTTTCAATCTTCTTCTCATGAAGGAACTTCGTGAGCTCATCCTCGTTGATCGATAGCTTCGCTTTCTTGATCCGTTTTTCCCAGAGTGCTTTCCCGTCGTCGATCGCCTGCCGCTGTTCTTCACGGACCCATTTTCTGATTCTCGATTTTGCCCGGTGGGTAACAACGAACTTCTCCCAGTCCGGGTTCGGTGTCTGCGTTTTCGAGGTCAGGATCTCCACCTGGTCACCGCTCTGCAGCATCTGATCGAGAGGAACAAGCTTCCCGCTCACTTTTGCGGCTAGTGTATGATCGCCGATGCCGGAATGAATCGCATACGCGAAATCGATCGGCGTCGATCCCTTCGGCAGGATCTTGAGTTCCCCTTTGGGAGTGAAGAGATAAATCTCCTCCTGGTACAGGTTCAGGCGGAAACTCTCCATCAACTGGGCCGCCGGGTCCCCCCCTTCTGCAACCCCTTCAAATATCTCCCTCACCCAGTTCACCCAGTTGGTAAGGTCCTCATCAACCGTCACGCCCCCTTCCTTGTAACGCCAGTGCGCAGCGACCCCTTTTTCGGCAACTTCGTGCATCGAGCGGGTACGGATCTGCACTTCCACCATCTTTCCTTCAGGCCCGACGACTGTCGTATGGATCGACTGATACCCGTTCTTCTTCGGAAGCGAAATGTAGTTCTTGAACCGGTCTGGATTCGGGGTATAAATGTCAGCCACCCGGCCATAGGTGGCGAAGCAGTCATTCGGGTCCTCGGTATCCAGAATGATCCGCACAGCAAAGAGATCGTAAATCTCCTCGAGAGGTTTCTTCCGGGCCAGCATCTTGTTGTAGACGCTGTAGAGATGCTTGGGACGGCCGGTAATCTCAAACTTGATATTGTCCGCCTTCAGTCTCCGTGCGATCGGCTCCGCAAACCGTTTGATGTACCCTTCCCGTTCGCGTCTTCGTGACTTCAGATCCCGTGCGATCGTATCGTACGCCGCCCGTTCGAGGTACTTGAACGCAAGGTCCTCGAACTCCCATTTGATGTTTGCAAGGCCGAAGCGATGAGCGAACGGCGCATAGATGTCAAGCGTCTCGCGTGAAAGCCGGCGCTGCTTGTCCTGTGGGAGATACTCAAGGGTACGCATGTTGTGTAGGCGGTCGGCAAACTTGATCAGGATCACTCTGATATCATTCACCATCGAGAGGAGCATCTTGCGGTAGTTTTCGGCCTGCGTGATCTCATGGCTCCGGAAGATATCGGTGATCTTGGTCGCTCCGTCCACGATATCGGCGATGACAGGACCGAATTCAGCTCTGATATCATCGATCCGGTAGTTCGTATCCTCCGCAACATCATGCAACAATGCCCCGGCAACGGAGACATCATCGATCGCAATCTCTTTTGCCATGATTCTGGCCGTTTCGTACGGATGATCGAAGAACGGTTCGCCGGAGGCTCTCAGGTCGTGCCGGTGCGCGTTGAATCCAAAGTCGTACGCGCGCCTGATCAGCCCCTCATCAACCCTCGGGAGGTGCCTGTTACAGAGGAGCAGCAGGTCATCGAGCTTCCGTTTATATTTCGCGTTCGTCATCGGTTCCTGAGGATGTACAAACCCTAAGAAAAGATACCAGAGAGCTCAGGGAATGTCAACTGAGAAATCGGGCCTCGATGCCGAAATTCGAAACAGCCGGCATCCTGCCGTTCGGTCGCGCGGGCATTCCGGACTTGCCCTACTTCTTCTTGAAGACCAGAATAACCGGAACTCCGATGAAGGGAAAATGCTTCCGGAGGGAATTCTCGAGATAACGGCGGTAGTTGTCCTCAACGAGCGACGGTTCATTGCAGAAGAAGGAAAATACAGGAGGTTTGACCCGGACCTGCGTACAGTAGTTGATCTTCAACTCTTTTCCTGACCTGGTCCGGGGTGGAAAGAATTTCAGATCGGCTCCGAGCAGTTCGTTGAGGCGTGAGGTAGGGATTCGTTCGTTCTGGTTATTGTCCACTTCTTTGATCAAATCGAGGACTTTCGGGACCCGCTGGCGGGTGAGGGCAGAGACGAAGATAATCGGCAAGAAATCGTACATCCGGAGCTTTTCCTTCAGGATCCGGGTCAACTGCCCGGCCGTCTTCTCGTCCTTTTCAATCAAATCCCACTTATTCACCGCGAGGATGGTCGCCCGCCTTCGCTGCATCGCCAGTTCGATCACCCGCAGATCCTGATGGTGAAGACCTACCAGCGCATCGATCAGAACCACGACCACATCAGCCCGCTCGATACTCTTGATCGTGCGTACGGTGCTGTAGAACTCCACGCTTTCGTGGATTCTGCTTCTTCTCCTCAGGCCCGCCGTGTCGATCAGGACCAGTTCCTCCCCGTGGTATTTGATCACCGAATCGACCGGATCCCGCGTCGTTCCCGGAACACCGCTGACGATATTCCTCGTGGTACCGAGAAGCGAGTTAACCAGCGAGGATTTTCCGACATTCGGCCTGCCGACGATCGCAATCTTGAGCCGCGCATCGTTGTCGACCGCGCTCACTGCGGGAATGTCAAAGGTTGCGGTATCAAGCATGTCTCCCACCCGTAGTCCCATCAGGGCGGAGACAGGCACCGGATCGCCGAGCCCCAGCGTGTAGAACTCCGCCGCGTTGGGAACTCTCCTGTCGCTGTCAAGCTTGTTCACGACAAGCACAACTTTTTTCCCCGATTTCCGAAGCACCTGAGCGATCTCTTCATCCGCCGGAATGCGGCCGGACTTCCCGTCAACCACGAAGAGAACGACATCCGCCTCCTCAATGGCAATCTGGGCCTGTTCCTTGACCGCCGTATCGATCTCTTCAACGGAATCCGGGACATAACCGCCGGTGTCGATCAGGACAAACGATTTGCCACCCCATTCCGTTTCAGCGTAGTGACGGTCGCGGGTCACCCCCGGCTGGTCGTCTACGATCGCCTGTCTGCCACCGATGATTCTGTTGAACAATGTCGATTTGCCGACGTTGGGACGACCGACAATCGCCACCAGCTTTCGTGTCATCGAAAAAACCTGTGAGAAATCTGCTTGTAAAGAGAGTTGAGGAGGAGTGAAGAGCGGGCGCTACGGCTTGATGACGTAAGTCTGGATCGATGCAAGTGCCTTGCTCAACTGCTCAAACCCACCCGACTTGTTGATGTACGCCGCGGCACCCATCATGGAGGCATAACTGACATCTTCTTCCCGGTCGGAAGAACTGACGACGATCACCGGAATGTCCTTCAGGACCTCGTCACTCTTGATGATTTTCAGGACTTCCTTCCCATCCACCCGGGGCAGGTTCAGGTCGAGCAGGACGACACTTGGCCTCGGAGAATTCGTGGTATCAGAAAACTTGTTTTTCTGATACAGGTAATCAAGAGCTTCCTGCCCGTCCCTGACTACGTGGACATCTCCCGGGACGTTATTATCCCGCAGGAGATACTTGGTGAGGTTAAGGTGCTCGAAGTTGTCTTCGACCAGGAGGATCTTAATCTGCTCCGTCATACCGCTCTCTAGGTACGCAATTTCCCGCTCATTTTCAACGGTTCACAGCAATCCCTGCTTGCCTGTCTGTCTGACAGTTCATATGTTGGTGGAAAATCCGCCTCTCTCGTCTTTGCCCGGGGTATCAATGAAGATTCACCTGATTCTGATGGTTATTGTTGGAGTGCTCTCATTCATCATTTCTGCAGCGAGGGATGATGGAAATGTTTGGAAGACCAGGAAATTCGCTGTCAATGACAATGACTGGTTCATGCTCCAACGGACCTATCCATCGGGTGAACTGGATCCTGCCCGCTATTACGATGCCGTGAAGGAAATCAGAAGGTCCGCCTCCGGAAGGACAGGGACCCTCGGTTCCATACCATGGGAAAGCGTCGGGCCGGATAACATCGGAGGAAGGATTACATCTCTGGCACTGCACCCTACCGATGTGAATATCATCTATGCGGGTGCCGCGGCCGGTGGAGTGTGGAAATCCACCAACGGAGGTTCATCATGGGAAAATATCTTCAATGAATCTCCTGCAACCGGCTCGCTCCTTCTCCACCCTCTTGACCCCTCGACTCTGTTCGTGGGAACCGGGGAAGGAAACCCCGCCGGCGTCGCGACGTACCCTGGGAACGGGCTCTGGAAATCGACCGACGCAGGCGCATCCTGGATCTTCTCAGGTCTGGACGAAGCAGGCTCCATTGGTAAACTCGCGATGCACGGTAGTCAGCCTGACAGGATCTTCGCCGCAGCCCTGGGGCGCTATCGAAGCCGGACCACTGAACGCGGTGTGTACCGGTCAACCGATGGCGGCTCCACGTGGAACCAGGTTCTTTTCGTCAATGATACGACCGGAGCATGTGACATCATCGTTGACCCGTCGAATCCTGACAGAATTCTCGCGGCCACCTGGACGCGGCACCGTCCCGTCACCTACTCGATCATTTCCGGAACCGGCTCCGGACTCTGGCTGTCGACCGACGGCGGCGATTCCTGGTCTCTCGTGACAAGCGGTTTCCCGAACAATGACCCGAACCTCGGACGGATCAGTCTCGCCGTCTCGCCATCCACTCCTTCGATCATGTACGCGCTGCCGACGAACGTGGTCTCACCCTCCGGAATCTACAAAACAACCAACAGCGGCACAACATGGACACTGGTGGCCGGTTCATCGACCTTCGGCGGTGAGGGTCAGGTCTGGTACAACAACGTTCTCGGCGTCCATCCAACAGACCCGAACATCGTTCTGGCGGGGATGACCGATATGTACCGATCTGTGTCAGGAGGGACCTCGTGGAACAGTTCACTCGGTTCGATGCACGTGGATCAGCATGCGATCGAATTTCATCCCGCAACGCCGTCACGGGTTGTGGTGGGGAATGATGGTGGTGTATTCATTTCGACCAACACCGGAGTTTCCTGGACGAAGTCGTACAACCTCCCGGTGTCCCAGTTCTACGCGGGGACGATCGACTATACGAATCCGCAGAGGTTCTTCGGCGGAACTCAGGACAACGGAACACTCAGGACGCTGACCGGATCGGTGGATGACTGGTCGCTGATTTACGGGGGTGACGGGTTCTATGTCCTTGTCGATCCGACGAATCCGAACCGTATCTATGCGGAATCACAGTGGGGAGGCCTTGGTTATTCGACCGACGGCGGGGCCTCATTCAACAGCGGCCAGACCTCCGGGTTCGGCTCCAATGACCGGACGAACTGGAACACGCCGATTGCAATGGATTTCAACAGTCCCCTCACCCTCTACGCGGGGACCTATCGGCTTTTCCGGACAACAAACGGGATGGCCAGCTGGACGTCGATCAGCGGCGACCTCACGATGGGACAAAACGGGAGGATCGGAACACTGACAACCATCGATGTTTCCCGGTCAGATCCGTCAGTTCTTTACACGGGCGCTGACGATGGAACTGTCTCGGTCACAACCGACGGAGGAGGGCTGTGGACCAATGTCAGTGCCGGCTTGCCGGTCCGCTGGGTCACGAGGGTTAGCATCGATCCCGAAAATGCCGCCGTCACTTATGTGACTCAATCCGGCTATCTCCAGGACCAATTCTCCGCCCACATACACAAAACGACCGATTTCGGAGCAACATGGGCGCCAATCGACGGAGATCTTCCTGACATTCCTGTAAACGACATCATTGTCGACAATGACAACAAACCGTATCTGTATGCCGCCACCGATGCAGGTGTCATGTATACGTCCAATGGGGGGGCGAACTGGCTGCCGCTCGGCACCGGCCTCCCTGAGGTACCGGTACATGATCTTACGTTTCACGAACCGACCCGGACACTCCTTGCATCCACCCACGGCCGCTCATCATACCTGATCGATCTCACCACTCTCGTTTCAGTCGGCGGGCAGGATGGCCTGAGCCCGAACAGATTCACCCTCGGGCAGAATTATCCCAATCCATTCAACCCTTCGACCACGATACCGTTTCGTCTTGCAGCATCCGGATTTGTGACACTACGGGCCTATGATCTCAACGGGCGTGAAATCGCTGTGCTGGTGAACGGATCTCTGGATGCAGGCGAGCACACGGCAACCTGGGATGCCACCAACTTCGCCTCGGGCGTATATGTCTACCGGCTTGATGTGGCATCCCCTGCCGGCACCATCGCCCGTTCCCGGACGATGATCCTGGTGAAGTAACTCCACATGCTCATCCCGATCCATCCCGTTGATCCTGAACCACGCCTGATCCGCAGAGTGGCGGAGACGTTGAGGGCTGGCGGAATCATCGTGTATCCGACAGATACGGTATATGGAATAGGCTGCAGTATCGAGCAGAAGGACGCCATCGAACAGGTGTATCTGATCAAGCGCCAGCGAAACTCGAAGCCGTTCAGTTTTGTCTGCTCCGACCTGACGCACATCAGCACGTATGCCCATGTCAGCAACCCGGCCTTCAAAATCATGAAACGGCTCGTGCCGGGACCGTATACCTTTATCCTTCCTGCCGCGCGGATGCGCCAGCTTCCCCGCATCCTGATTTCAAAGCGGAAGACCGTCGGCATCCGCGTTCCGGAGCACAACATCACGCAGGCGATTGTCAAAGAGCTTGGGCACCCGATTTTGAGCACCAGCGCAACACACCCGGAAACAGGCGAGCAGTTGAACGATCCGCTGTTGATTCGTGAACAGTTCGGGAATCAGGTCAGACTGGTCATTGACGGCGGTCTCCTCATCTCGGAACCCTCATCTGTGATCGACCTCACCGGGGACCAGCCGGTGGTGGTGAGAAAAGGTGCGGGGGACCTGTCGACAGTCCTGTAGTGCTGTGTATTGCTCACAATAACAAAAGGGATCGCTCCGCTTCGGAACGATCCCTTTTGTTTCAGACTCAGGACGACGCTAACGTTTATGCAGCAGAGAGTACCATTGCGGGGTCGGAACGACGCTCGATGAACTGACGTAGAAATCGTTGGCGGAATTTGCCGTGAAATACGCTCCGGCCCAGCGCTGGACAGACTGGAACTCCGGCAGCATTCCGAGCGAGATATTGTTCGGATAGGGATCTGCTCCGGGACCGGGGTACACATAGTTCCCGTATCGCACAACATCTACCACATTCCCCTGGGGATCCTTCAGGACAAGTTCTTCTGTTGTGTCGAAGAAGAAACCGTATGACTTTGTCGTGGCAAGGATCGTTACCAGCGTATCGGTCGAGTCAATCACGGTAAAGGAATCCAGTGG
>JAOUDE010000371.1 GCA_029859455.1 Ignavibacteria bacterium
GTGGCGGCATCACAGTATTCCGGACCGCGCGGTGAAGGCGGGACGATGCCCTGGTAGAGGCCGACATAATGCCACCATCGGTTGTTATACTCCTCTTTTGGTATCGCCTCTTCGTAGAGGTCATGTTCGAAGTGTGACATGACGCCGGCGGAAAATGGTATGAAGGCAACGGATGAATTGGAAAGGGCGTCATTGAGCAGCCACTGGATCTCGTCGATTTTCATTCCTTTCGGAAGGAGGCCGAGTTCCTCGAGGTACGGCCTCTGGATCGAGGCAACCTTCATCAGATCGCCCATCCCTTCATGATAGCTCCTGTTGGCGCCCTGGCGGAGGAGGAGCGGAACATCGGGATTCGCATATTCGATGTAGTAATAGATGTGGCCGAGCTCGTGGTGGGTGGTTCCGAACCATCGCTCATTCGCTTCGACGCTCATCAGTGACCGGTAATCGTCCTGCAGATCCATATGCCAGGCGGAGGCATGGTTGTTCTTCTTGCGAAGGCTCCCGGGTTCCACAGGATAGAGGTCAGATTTGTCCCAGAAATTCTGCTTCAGCGGAGGGAAGCCGAGGCTTACATAGAAGCGTTCCGACTGCTGGACGATCCACTCGGGCGACTTCTCCTTGAACAGCTCATCCAGATTGACCGCCTTGATGATCCCGGGCCAGTTCTGTCCCCACCGGTTGGGCAGCCAGTGTGCGGGGAGCTGGTCTGGAACGGGCTGACCGTACCGACGGGCAAGCTCATAGCGAGCCCAGGTATGCAGCTCGGTGTAGAGCGGCCGGAGTTCACGAACCAGTTGATCCATCAGCGCCATCATCTCATCGGTGCTCATTTCGTATGCTGCGACCTGCAAATCGAAATACGAGGTGTACCCCATCTCCTTCGCAACCTGATTCCGCAGTGATTGAAGATCGGCCAGACCGTCACGCAGCACCACGCCCACTTCTTTGCTTGCCTCCCACGCGTTGAGGCGCTCCCTGACATTGGTCGACTCCACCAGGATCCTGTCGATTTCATTCGTGCTGACTTTCTTCGTTCCTGCTTTGCCGTCAGGCATCGTATAATCGAATCCGTACAGGAGGCTGGTCTGCCGGGTTCCTGCTTCGATCAGCTGATCGACCGTTTCGGGAATAGTCCCGGGGTACTGAGCCGCGGCGAGCCAGATCTGATTGAGCTGACGGGCCTGGATGTCGTCGAGCTCATCTTTCCGGTCGAGGAGCATTTTTGTCGTCCGGATCACGTCCGGGCTGCCGGCAAAGCGGGAGTACTCTTTTTCCGCTGCCGCGCTCAGGCTGTCGTGCTCCGGAGAGATATCGGTGTTCGCTGCCCACATCGCCTCGCTGACTGCCGCGTATCGCTCCTGAAGCCCTGCTTCATATTGATGAAGAAAATCGTCCGCTTCCTGGCGGGCCGTCTTGGCGCACGCAATCAGAATAAACGGGGAAACAAACAGTACAATGGTCGATCGCAACATGAGATGCTCCTGGGTTGAAGGAAGGGACGGATCATGGTACGGACTGGCCCACGGAAAAGCAACCAAAGCAGACATTTGTCTTCAGCAGGGTTGGATCATCGGCGGTGCGACGTTGCCCGCGAATCAGTTTTTCGGTATGTTTCAGCTGTATTCACTGTTAAGGATGACCATATGCAGATCTATGTAGGAAACCTGCCCGCAAAGACCACGGACGAAAGCCTCCGGAAGATGTTCGAAGAATACGGAGCGGTCAAAGCGGCAACGATCGGTACAGACAAGAAGACTGATAAGCCGCTGGGCTACGGGTTTGTCGAGATGCCGGTCAAATCAGAGGCCCGGAAAGCGATCGAGGCGCTCCGCGGAAAGAAGCTTGGGAAGGAGCCGCTGCTTGTGCGTGCCCTGAAACCGGATGACGACTTCCACCAGCACGCTGTCGCCATGCAAGGCGGGTCAAAAGGTCCCTCGACGAAAGGGTCCTTCATGAAAGGGAACATCGCCCCGCGGGCCGGAGGTGCAGTCCGACGGAGCGGGAAACGTGGCGGCTAATTGCATCAGCCACCAGGCGGCGACGTTTCCGGCAGGGTGATGAGAACATATGGACACGTCATTGCGAGCCCCGACAAAGAACGTCGTGACTCGCAATGACCATTAGGGGTTTTTATCAGCCTGCGAGGGGACGATCCGGCCGAACGGCGCAACCTGCTTCTCGAGCGTCTTCCGGTCGCCTGCAATCACCAGCATCATGTTGTTTGTGTCCAGGTACTCTCTTGCAAGACGCTGAACATCCTGCGGCGTGACGGCGTAGATGGTCCTGACATATTCGGACAGATAGCTGGCAGGCAGCCCGTGCAGGTGAATGAGTGAGAGCAGATTGATCAGTCCGCCGGGTGATGAATTCTGCAACACAAAAATCCCTGCCAGATAGTTTTGAATTCCCTTCAACTCATCCTCTCCGGGCGCTTCATCCTGAAGCCGTTTGATTTCAAAGAAGATCTCATGCAACGCTGCGCCGGTGACATCGGTGGTGATGCTGGCGAACTGCTGCCAGTAGGCGTCCCGATACCTGCTCGAGACCGAGCTGCTCGGAGAGTAGGTGTACCCCTTGTCCTCACGGATGTTGGATGTTATGCGGGACATGAATGAACCGCCAAGCAGGGCGTTCATGACAAGCAACGGCCGATAGTCCGGATG
>JAOUDE010000372.1 GCA_029859455.1 Ignavibacteria bacterium
GGTCAGATGAGAGGACTGGTGGTGGAGATCTCCAAAGGAGAAGAAATCTTCCGAAGAGTGACCGACGTGCGGGGCCGTTTCCTCTTCTCAGATCTCCGTCCGGGAGAATGGACGGTAAAAGTGATCGAGGATGATATTCCGGCAGACCTGCGGGTCGGGACCCCGACACAGGTGGTCGCGCTCAGTCCCGGTATGAAGGCTGAGACCCGGCTGGAACTGGTTCCGGTGCAAAAGCGAATCCGGATCCTACAGGAAGGAACGTTGCTCCGGGTGGAGTAAGCATTATGACCCCTTGAAGTGCAGGGCCAGCATCGTGATATCATCCGCCTGAGCGGCGCCTCCGGCAAATGTTTCAATCCGGTCAAACATCGACTTGATCAGATGGTTCAGCGATCCTGATTGAGCTTCCTTCAGCGACTCAATCATCCGCCCGATAAAGAGGCCCAGACCGTGCCATTATTCCGGACTGTAAGCGCGCGGACGTCGAGATTGCCGCCGGATGAACCTGATGTCGAAATTGTGTCGCTGAGAAGGTTCTGTCCACCGTCAATGGAATATCGGATGATCCCAAGGTTCCGCGTTCCTGTCCAAACGACCCCTGCCTTGTCAACGCATACGCGGTTCTCAATAACAGACGAACTGATCAGCGGCACAGACCCCAGGCTGTCGGTAAACACGATGCTCTCGCCGATTCCATACTCCCCCATCCCCTTTGTCGTCACGGCAAGCCCGGCTTCGGTTGCAACCCAAAGCCGCCCGGAGGGATCTTCGATCAGTTCCCGGACGTCAACGGAGGGAAGCCCGTTCTCAAGATCATACAGGACCTGCTTCCGGCCATCATATTGAACGAGCCCGGAAGAGTACACGACAAACCAGATATATCCCGCTCTGTCCTGATGCGTCATCATGACGGCCGACGAAGGAAGCGGATTGACCTCCTTTTCGACGGTATAGTGAGCGAATGGAAGTTCCTGGGAGGAAGCCGGAGTGATCAGTATCCCGGCCACGAGAATAAGGAGAGAGAGTCAGGCGGATGATGTCATTCCGGAAAGATCGCATAGACGATCAAAATAGGATGCACCCGAGTGATTGTCAACAGGTGCGGCGGTCATCACGTTGTGGGTCCGATAAACCGCTTGTAGTGTTCATACCGGTCCATGATCTCAGAGACATACGAAACCGTCTCTTCCCCCCTGCAGTAGCCGTTCCTCACCACCTCATCGGAATAGTATACTTCATCGGAGAGGTTCACCATGAACGTTTCGACATGTCCATCCCATTTGTTCTGATCAGCGCCGTATTTCAGCGCGAGCCGCCGTGCATCTTCTACATGGCCGAACCCTGCATTGTATGAGGCAAGGACAAACTTCCTTCGCTCCGTAGAATCGGGAATGATATGCCAGTACTTTTCGAGCCAACGGAGGTAGCTCGTCCCTGCGCTCAGATTCTCCGCGGGATCATGGAGATCGGTCGCACCGAAGCTCATGGCGGTTTCCGGCAGCAGCTGCATCAATCCCACAGCGCCTGCCCAGGAGGCTGCACGGGGGTCGAAGAGCGATTCCTGATAGATCTGTGCTGCAAGGAGGCGCCAGTCCCATCCGATGGATGAGGCCCGGTCTTTGATCAGGTCATCATAGGGAGAGATCTTCCCCCCTGCTTCGATCGACTTGTCGAGCGCAAGGCGTCCCCTGAACGACCGTGCATTCTCGAAGTATGTCCGGTAGATCACATGGTACGTTGGTCCTTTCTTCGCCTCGCGGAGCCACTCGTTGATCGCATTCAGAAACTCAGGAGCGTTTTCCCGAACCGCCCAGGCGATTCGCTGAGGGAAGCTGACCGGCGTGGCAATATCGAGATCAGAGTAGTATGCCTGGTTGATCTTCGCAATGTTTTCATCAGCCAGTGTCAGCTCGATCTCTCCGTTTGCAACCCGGCGGATCAGTTCGTCAGTCGACACGTCCGCCGCCACGGTCATGATATTGATCCCGCCGCCGATTTCTTCCGACAGGTTTTCCAGTCGGGAGTGGTAGGAACTTCCAGTCCGGACATGAACCGTTTTTCCTGCAAGGTCGAGGGGATTCCTGATCATCTGCTGTTCGATCTCATGCACCCTCATCGACCGCCAGTTCTCCGGCCTCTTCTGTACGAGTACCTGATAGGTGCTCATTAGCGGCTCGGTGAACGTGTACTCTTCCGCCCGTTCGCTGGTCACCGTCATGCTTGCGGCAACGATATCTCCATCTCCCTGTTTCAGTCTCGCGAACAGTTCGTTCCGGTCTTTGAGAACAACCATCTCCAGCTTCACGCCGAGGTGGTTTGCCAGGAGAGAAAGGAGGTCGAATTCATAACCCATCGGCCTCCCCTTGTAGATGAAGTAGGAACTGCCGTCATAACCGGTGAGCGCAATCAGTTTTCCACGCTGGCGGATTTGTTCCAGGTCAAAAGATGATTCATCCTTCGAACAGCCCGGAAGGAGCAAAAGGAGAAGCGGGAGGAGAAAGATAGATGTGCGTCGTCTTGCCATGGTTCCTGTACATGTGGGGACGCATGGGGATTACCAACAAGCTACGACAGCGGGCAGGGAGAAGCAAGGCAAGGAGCAAACCAGTTCAATTTGAACAATTTATCATTGCACCATTGGCTCATTGGCGGTGTTGCCAT
>JAOUDE010000001.1 GCA_029859455.1 Ignavibacteria bacterium
TTGAATGCAAAAGGCTTCCAGTTTATGGATGGCCGGACCCGTGGCCTTGAGCAGCAGTCAAAAAAGCCGATCACATCACGCGTTGAAATGCGTGGTGATGCTTATGGGCTCGATGATGCCGCGGCGGGTGATGCCGCGCTTGACAGTGTCATCAACAGGCTTCGCGCTATTCCGGAGTATGTGACGCGATTCCAGGCGGCGTTTCCGGCTGACGTTGCTTCGAAGCCGGGTGCTCTGATTATTGACACTCTCAATTACGGACGGGCGATTGCTGCGTTCGAGCGGGAAATCCAGGCACGCAATACGCCGTACGACCGCTTTGTGATGGGAGATGCAAATGCGCTGAACACAACGGAAAAAGAAGGGTTGATCCTCTTCTTTGAAAAAGCCCAGTGTGCCCAGTGCCACAATGGTCCTCAGTTCAGCGACTTCACGTTTGTTGTCCAGGGTGTTCCGCAGGAGGGTAACGGAAAGGGAGTCATCCCTGGTGACGATACAGGACGCAGAGAGCACACAAAGAACATTGCTGACAATTACGCGTTCAGGACTCTCGGTCTGCGGAATATTGTCCAGACTGCACCTTATATGCATGCAGGAAACTTCGAGACGCTGGAAGAAGTTGTCCGGTTCTATAACGACGGGTGCCAGCCGCGACACGCCCCTGTCACCGATGCGATGCTCGACGCCAGGCTTCATGTCAACGATGATGTGACACAGCCGGTTGAAACGCTCGGTCTGACCGACGACGAGATCAACAAGGTTGTCGCCTTCATGAAGGCTCTGACCGATAACGGATCAACACTCACACCGTTCCTGATGACGACACCACAGGTAGTCCCGAGCGGACTCACCCCGGTGTTCGGTCTGAACGCGGGTGGTTCGGGAAAGCCTGCAACCGAAACAACATACAACCAGAAGTAACATCAGGGGCATCCCTGAAACGAGAACGCCGGAGAATACTCTCCGGCGTTTTTTTTTGTACCAGGGCGCGGCTCAGCCCCGGCCCCGTTCCAGGGCAGAAACAAGGGCAGGAAGTGCGGCCGCAGAACTCTCTCTGACTACTTCATCCATCCAGTCTGAGAGCTCGGTAGGTTCCGGATTGATCTCCACCGTGTATGCTCCCCGCTGTTTCCCTCTGACAGGCAGACCCGCTGCCGGATACACAACACCTGACGTACCAATGGAAAGGACGACGTCTGCAGACTCGATCGCCCGCTCTGCACCCTCCCACTGGTCCTCCGGCAACATCTCTCCAAACCAGACGACGTCCGGCCGAACCAGCCCTGAACACTCGTTGCATTCCGGGGTCCCGGAAGAAGGGATAGGGCGCTCCTCCTCCTGAGGCGCCCCGCAGTCGATACAATAGTTTCTTTCGATGTTGCCGTGGAGCTCGAAGATCGTGGAACTTCCTGCCCTTCGATGGAGATTATCGATATTTTGCGTCACGATGGTGAACGAGGGAAGGAGGGACTCCATCCGGGCAAGCGCGTAATGCCCCGGGTTCGGCTCTACTTCACGAATGATCTTCTTCCTTGCGGCATACCATTCCCAGACGAGAGCGGGATTCCTGAGGAATGCCTCCATACTCGCGAGTTCCTCCGGCCTGAACTTCTTCCAGATCCCCTGATGACCCCGGAATGTCGGCACACCGCTTTCGGCAGACATCCCTGCTCCCGTAAAGGCGACAACCCGCCTGGCACTCAGAAGAGCATCGCGCAGTCGCTGAGAAATCTTCATGTGGCCGAGTTCGGTGTGGGAGAATGGTTGATTATCAAGGGCCAGGGTGTCAGTGCGGAGTGAGGACCAGCGTTTCACCGCCGCGGCCGGCTGAGCCACCGTGTCGAAAGGTCCGGTACGCGCCATTGACCCAGAGCGGCGTTTGATCGCTGTAGTTGGGGTGAAACGCCTGGCCCGATTGCCCGGACGGAAGAACCACTCTCAAGTCTTCGGGGACGGCGAAGTCATAAACCATTCTGAACGAGCCGGCAACTGTCACCGCGAACGGTTCATTGAAGCTGTATTCAGCGCTCATGAGTGTGGTCGGCCCACCTCCCAGAGGAAACGGGCCGACGTTGAAGACACTCTGAAGAGGGGAAACCAGTCCGAACGGGTGTTTCAGTGTCAGTTCGTGCATCGCTCCCCATCGCCAGAACCGTGTATCGGGACCGAAGCGCTCTGTCAGCAGAGAAACCGCTTCCGCAAGACTGCGACAGAGGATCTCCTTCCGGTTTTCAACCTCAGGAGTCCCCGTATCATCAAACCAGGGAGAACGCCCTGATTCCACGAGGGCCTGCGTGACGCGGATTGGTATATTACCCAGCATCACGAAATCGTGAAGGAGGTCGGGTCCGAGCTCATCCCCGTACAGGTTCGTCAGAAGCCGGACGAAGGTCTGCTGAAACAGTGCAGTCGCCCTGTCTTCCTGAGAGAACGTGAAATCCCAGTTCCGGAAGTACCCCCTGATTCTTTCCTCGTCAGGGAAGCCGAGCAGGGTGTCCTCCCACGCTTCAAGAAAATAGGGAACGAGTTCCCGCGCATGATGGGAAAACATGTCATTCTGCATCAGTTCGAAATCATGCACCGAAAAGAGTATCTGCTCGCTCAGCAATTCACGGAGTCTCTGAATGCGCGCGGGAGGCTCCCAGAGATCAGAAATATGGTAGGGAAAACTCCTGTCAGCGATTCGATTGTTCGCGGTCGCCACAAATCCCTCCGGCGGATTGAACAGACGGGGCATCCGGCGAGCCGGTACATATCCTCTCCAATCCGCGGAGGACGTCCATCCCGGAAGCGGAAGGAGACTGTTTCCTTTTCCGCGGATCGGGATCAATCCTCCCGAGGCGTAGCCGATATTTCCCTCCATGTCGCCATACACAAAGTTCTGGCCGGGTCCCGGAAACGCTTCCACCCCCTCAAGAAACTCCGCCCAGTTCGAAGCATTGTTGATCCGGTGGAACGCCTCCACGCGGTCAGCCGGCTCGTAGCCCGTCCACCTCATCGCGGCCACGAATGGCAGATCCGAGCGCCGCAGGGGATATACGATATCCGACACGATCGGACCGTGGTGAGTCGAGCGAATCGTGACCGGAACCGGATCCGCCCCATCGACCAGAATCTCTTCCGTTCGCTGTTCCATTGATCGCAGGGCGCCATCGTGCCAGTACCTCGTCGAGTCGGCCGTGTCGACCCGGACGATGTAGAAATCAGACTCATCAGCCATCATGTTCGTGACTCCCCACGCAATGCGGCCGTTCTGTCCGGAGACAATACCGGGTGTACCGGGAATACTCATGCCGCCGGATTGATGTCCGGGAATCCTCAGGTGCATTTCATGCCATTTCGACGGCAACTGGAGATGGAGATGTGTGT
The DNA here is from genome assembly GCA_029859455.1 of Ignavibacteria bacterium. GTDB lineage: Bacteria > Bacteroidota > Ignavibacteria > UBA10030 > UBA6906 > JAOUDE01. Next base: position 3,370 of record JAOUDE010000001.1, read on the forward strand.
CGTTCGCAAGTATAACATGTCCTGAAGCCGATTTGCCCGGAGCAATCACCCACGCATTGCTCCCTCCGCCGATCCCGCCATAGCCGCGGAACCGACGGTACTCATTGCTGAGAGCAAGCAATGCCCGCCCCGCATCACCGGATCTTCCGTCAACGATTGGTTTGATCCGTTCCGGATATCCGGGCAGGATGTGAGACGCACGGACCGAGTCGACCGTCCCGGCAATTGTACCAAATGTGAGATCGGTCCACCACGAGAGGTTCAGCTCCCAGGCCATCATCTGGGCAACGATGAGAGAGTGGGTCACCGTCCATCTCTCCGGTTCGTACTGAAGAAAATCAAACTCGAGAGGGAGCTTTCCCGCCTGGGTCTGAATACAGAGATTCACGCCTTCCGCGTACCACTCGAGCCTCTGTCGCGAACTTGGGCTGAGAACGCGTTCCACCTGCTCAGCCGCACGCCGTATTCCCACGATGCGGAACATCCTGTCGTACGGAACGGTCACTTCGCCGAACACCTCAGACAGTCGTCCCTCTCCCGCCCGGCGACTGATATCCATTTGCCACAACCGGTCCTGCGCGTGGACGAAGCCGGTTGCAACCAGGAGATCATGTTCACTCGATGCAGTGATGAGTGGGACGCCAAACTGATCACGGTCAACCGTAACGGAGGAATCAAGCGAGGGGAGAACGAGAGTTCCGGAGGTTTCCGGGAAGGATTTTGTGACCTGGTACCGAAAGAAGAGGAATGCCCCGATGCACACAACGAGGACAAGCCCCGCGGCACCGGCGAAGAGCCCTGCACGTCTGGTCAACACGCCTCCGGAATGAGTCAATCAGGAAAGAACACGGACAATATATTCATCCGTTGATCCTGTTTCAAGCCGCCGGGGTGACTGGATTCTTTGCGGGGGATGAGGAAAGTCTAGAAACGGACGGAGAATGTCGCCATAACGTTGTGAGTCTGGATGTCTTCATCGACACGGGACGTTGCGTCGAAGTTTATGCGGTCGGTCTTCCACCACCCGTAGGCGTAGGCCAGATCAATCATGGCAAAACCTCCCAGCGGAATACCAAGGCCGGCTGTCAGGTACTTCTGGTCGTACTCGAAGGCCGCTTCTTCCGACAGACCATCCTGCCGGTAGGGGGACTGGTTATAGATGGCCCCGGCACGGAAGCGTAGGCCAAGTCCGAGGGGGTTCCATTCAGCACCAAGACGAACATTGGCAGCCGGCCTGAAAATCTCCTTGATATCCGCGTTCTTTGACATGACTTCTCTTGTGGCATCCTCGAATCTCAACTGGGTCCAATCGGTATACTCGATGTCACCCGAGAACACGAAGTTCAGGATCATGATGGATACTCCGCCGCTGAAGACCCAGGGGGAGACCACCCTGTACTCGCCGAAACCGATCGACTCGTATGACCCTTCGACCGGGAGAATATCACCGTTGTCGAAATAGCTGTCTGCCAGCTGCCCGAATTCCTCCTTTATGGAGTACGATGTCGGCGTACGGACAGAAAGCCCGAACCTCATGAACCCCGGGACCCTCGCCATCATTCCAAGGTGCGCGTTGAACCCGCTGATGTCGCTCCTTATGTATTCATCCACAACAAGCTCTTCCATATCGAACGGAAACTCCGACCAGAGGTTCTGATCATCGGTTTCCGTGTAGGTGCGGTCGTAGGAATAGGTCCCGGTCAGAAATGTCAGGGTCGCACCAATGGAGACGTTCTCGGCGACGTCTACGCCGCCTCCGACCGACCAGTTGTCAAGGCCTCCTCCTTCGAGGACTCTGCCCGACTGTGTGAGATTACCATTGATTGGTGAGACGAACAGGCCGGTTGTGGTATCAGCAGTCGCAAGTCCCAGCTCCTCCGCGATCGTGAGATCCGGTGGATATGGTTGCCCGTCCGGAGCCCATGTCTGAATCAGACTGCCGACAGGATTGAAACCGGAGAAAGAGAGACCGGTTGTGAAGCTGCTGTGGCGCGAATAACCGATCGCCACCGAGAGATTTCCACGCCGGGTCGGTACAGCATACACGAGGCCGAGGGAATTCAGGCTTGTTCCGTTATTGGAGTACCATGTCGTCGACCCGAAGTAATCCCCGGAATTCTGATAGTTCAGATGTGAGAGCCCGAATTGAAACTCACTGTACTGCATCTGCGCAAGTCCCGCCGGATTCCAGTACAGTGCGGAAAAGTCGCTGGCAACACCTGTATACGCGTTCCCCATTCCGAGGGAGCGCGCTCCCACACCGGTCCCGAGCGTCGAGAACCGCAGTGCATCCTCAGGAAACTGCGCCGAAGCAGTGCCGGGAGCAATCGCAGCAACGAGAGCCGCGCACACTATGATTGTTGCCGGTCTCACAGCTTACCTTCGTCCGCCGCTTCTCTGACCGCCGCTGCTTCTGGCCTGGCTCTGGTTTCCCCCCGGTGATGACGGCGCAGGGGTTGACCTGGGGGGCGTGGAAACCGATCCGCGACGCGTCCCCTGCGGAGTCGCATTCCCGCTCCTTGTCGAAGGCGGGGGCGGTGTCGACACCGTACCTCTGCTTGGAGGGGTGCGTCGCTTCGTCACCTGCCTCTTCGGTGTTTCAGGGGTCCCTCCGGGATTGGCTGCCACCGTACCTGTGCGCCGGGGGGGGAGCTGACGGGATACAGTCGCGATCCGTTCATCACTCCCGCCGGATGGATTCGTCCTCGGGGCAATGCCGGATCCGCCGCGTGTTCGTCTTGTTCCATCAGTGAAACCGCGGGTCCTGCCAAAATCTCTTGTGTCGGAGGCATACGGTGTTCCACCTCCCGGGTATGACCCTCCGGGATAGTAGTGACCGTAGTAAGGAGTGGGATAGTATACCGGCGCATAGGGCCAGCAGGCATACACCGGCGGTGATACACACCAGCCGTATCCCGGGTAATAGGGAGCGCACCAACCCGGATAATAGGAGTAGTACCAGGGATCATACCATCCGAACCCGATCGCTACACCAGGCTGGTAATATGTGAATGTCGCATAATAATTGGATGACGGATAATCGCGGTCGAATTCTTCTGCGGGAAACTCCTCCTGAATCTCCTCCTCGACAATCCCCGTGTCGTCGTACGCATCCTCCATCGATCCGAGTTGCGTGTAGCAACCTCCGATCGGCAGGAGCAGAAACGGTACTGCCGCAAATAATGGAGCAAGTCGTCGTTGAGTTTTCATATCCGAACCTTCAGTTTTCGGGGGAGGATTGGACTACCTGAGAATGAACCGGCACCAAAGAAAATGCAAGATTGGTGCCAGATGAAGGGGCTTGGAAAACTGCCTGTTTCGTGTCAAAACGGGCGATCTCAGATACAGAGAGAATGAAACTTGTCTATGAATGTGGACACCCGGCTTCTGCGCTGTTCACAGGGCAGAACAGGCTAGAGAGGGCTTTGAAACTCGATTTTGACCGAGCGGTTGCCGATCGAGACCTTCCCCCCGTTTCTTGTAAGATCCTTGAGGTCGAATCCCAGCGTGAAACCTCCTCCGACGGACCAGCGAAGGCCGAGATTCATATACCCGCGGTCCCTCGATGTGGGGCCTCCTCCACTGTTGTACTCAACCAGGGCGGAGATCACAGACCCGATCGTCTTCTCTGCCCCGAGAAAAAAATCTACGGTACGGTCATCGGCCGGTTGATCGAGGCTGTAGTTCAACCCTCCATGGACAGAAAGGAATCCGGCAAATCCGAAGTTCTTACTGGCCGCAAGGAAGAACCCTTTCGACAAGATCGTATACTCATCGAGATCGTCGAGATAGCTTTCCTTTCCCTGTGAATCGAAGCCCAGGACAAGCGCGGGGAATGAAAGTCCTTCCTCAAACGGCCTGACCCTCACATTGAAGCCAGGTGCGGGATTGAACACCGCGGTTTCGTTCCCGATCAGTCCTGAGCCTCCGTAGCTGATACCGATACTGAGCCGGTTGAGTACCCCGAAACTCACCCCCGCCAGGACTCCTCCATCCTGGAAAAAATCGAGATCCATGGCGAGCGTTCCGCCCGAAAGCATTCCAGCGGTCGGCGCATCAACAAGAAACCTCGGCTCGGCGCCGCCACCGGTGCCGCCGGAGCCCTGCGCGCGGGCCATGACCGGGTTCAGGATCAGGACACAAACGGCGCACACCGCCACCAGGGCGTGAACGGAACTGCGGATCAGGGAGATCATGCCGATTCCCGGTGTGCTACCCTTCCGGATCCGTGCTTTGCATCCTTCTCCATGAAGTCCCCTCCTTCTTGTCCTCAATGACCACACCAACCTTCACCAGCTCATCCCTCAGTTTGTCCGACAGCGCCCATTGTTTGTTCGCGCGGAGGTCAGCCCGGATCCTGAGCAGCACCTCCATGAGACCGGACTCGAGACTTTCTCCTCTCCTCTCATCTTCAAAATGCAACCCGAGAATATTCCCGGCCAGATCGGAAAACACGTTCAGTACATGGTTCATTGCGGCACGGGACATCTTCCCTTCGGCGATCAGGGCATTCACTTCGCGTGATAGATCGAACAGCACGGCAATCGCCTGTGGTGTGTTGATATCATCATCCATCGCCTCAAGAAACATCGCACGGTACTTCGCCGCATCGACTCCCCCCTCCCGGCCCTCACCACTTCCCGATTGCACGCCCTCTCTGAGAGCCCGAACGGTATTGGTGAGGCGGCTGAGACCTGTGCCGGCCGCTTCGAGAGCTTCACCGCTGAAATCCAGTGTACTCCGGTAGTGACTCTGCAGGATGAAGAACCGTACCACATCGGGACGCCATTTCCGGAATGCATCTTTCAGCGTCGTAAAATTGCCGAGGGATTTCCCCATTTTCCGCCCATCGACCGTCACCATGTTGTTGTGCAGCCAGTATCGTACGAACGGCTTCCCCGACCATCCTTCACTCTGAGCTATCTCACACTCGTGATGGGGAAACTGGTTCTCCAGACCGCCGCCATGAATGTCGAATCCTTCTCCCAGATACTTCATAGACATCGCGGAGCATTCGATATGCCAGCCCGGAAAACCAACGCCCCACGGAGAAGGCCACTGCATGATATGCTCCGGTTCAGCTTTTTTCCAGAGAGCGAAATCGGCAGGATGGCGTTTCTCCGATTTTACCTCAACCCTGGTCCCCGCTTCCATTTCCTCGACCTTTCGTCCGGAAAGCTGTCCATACCTCGGAAATTTCCTGACGTCGAAATACACCGAACCGCCGGCTTCATAAGCGATTCCTTTGTCGACCAGACCCCGGATCATCTCGATCTGCTCGGGAATATGCCCCGAGGCCCTGGGAGAAATATCGGGACGGCCGACGCGAAGAGCATCCATATCCTCGAAGTAGCTGCGGGTATATTCCTCAGCGATCTCCATCGGGTGCTTCTGCTCCACCCTGCTCTGCATCAGAATCCGGTCCTCTCCCTCGTTCGTCTCACCCAGGAGGTGGCCGACGTCGGTGATGTTCTGCACATAGTGTACGTCATGGCCGAGGAAGCGAAGATAGCGCACAAGAACATCGAACGAGACATAGCTCTTTGCGTGCCCGAGATGAGAATGGCCGTAGACGGTCGGACCGCAGACATACACTCCCACACGTCCCTTCCGCAGCGGACTGAAGGCTTCTTTCTTTCTTGTGAGGGTGTTGTACAATGCTAACGGCATCAGCTTCCTTCTTCCCGAGTCGTCTGTCCGGCCCGCATTGACCGTGCTTCCCTGATCGATGGTTTTGGTGTGTGGAGATTGGAGCAGTCCATCCCCTTGACCTGCTGCACCAGCATGACCGAATTCTTCACCAGCTCTTTGACCGACCGTTTGATATAACGGCTTCGCTGGAATACGACCGTATTCTCCTCCATATCTTCCGCCGTCCACCCGCGGCTCCATCCGACAAAGTTGAAGGGGGGGAACATGAATCCCAGGTCCGTGAAGAATGTCGTCAGCTGGCCTGCGACCTGCTGAATATTGTCCTGCCCTCCGGTGATGATGAACGACGCTACTTTGTTCCTGATCAGGACCTTGTCGAACAGTGTTATCTGGTTCTGAACACAGTTGAGCCGTTCCGCCATCTTGTAGTAGAGGGACGAGGCATTACCCCAGCGAATCGGGGTTGCGAGGATAACAACATCGGCCCAGAGGACGATCGAACGGTAGAGCTCCGTCATCCCGTCGTCAGGGTTCATCTCCGATATCGAGCATGGCCAGGTGCAGGCGGACTCATGCCGGCTGTAGTATCCTTCGCAGTGCCTGAAAAGAAGTTTGCGAAGTTCAACATAACGCGTGGCCGCACCGTGTTCCGCGGCGGCAATTTCCAGAGCACTCCTGAGCGCCGAGTCCGATGTTGAGACTCTGGGCAGCTCATCATTCATGTTGCTCGACGAGATGCCGAGGATATTCAGGGAGTCCGGGGTTGTCTGGTATTCGAGCTTCCTGAGATCAGCCAGAGGATCATCCTTGTGGGAGGCCTTGCGCGCCCTGGTCACAGGCTCCTCAGAAACGAAGATATGGCCATCCTCGATCTTTATTTCATAGACTGACTGCTGGTCCTCAAACCCGTGCGGAGCTTTTCCTGTCCGGAGGTGATACTGCCACCCGTGCCAGGGACATGCGACATACAGTTCCCCGTCATCCAGTTTCCGGACAAATCCCAGGCCGAGGTCACCACCTTTGTGCAGACAGGCGTTCCCCAGAGCCGTTACAGCTCCGTCATAATGAAAAAGCGCGATCGGCTTCTTTCCGAGGACGACCCGTTTGTGCGAGCCTTCGGGCAGATCTGCCACCGGCATCAGTTTTTGAAATCCCATAATCTAATGAACTGTTTGGATCAGTTCCCGGGCGCCGGTCATCGCTGCGTCTGTGACCTTCGCTCCGGAAAGAAGCCGTGCCACCTCGCGAACCCGTTCCTCGGCATTCAGCTTCTTCAGAACAGTTCGTGTCCGGCCGCCCTCTTCTTCCTTGGCGACGGCGAAATGTTCGTCGGCGAGGCCGGCAATCTGCGGCAGGTGCGTAATCACGATGACCTGGGTGCCATCGGCGAGCCGCTTGAGGCTCTGCCCGACCGCTTCCGCTATCCTTCCGCTCACTCCTGCATCGACCTCGTCGAAAACCACAAGCGGCATTCGGTCTTTTCTTGCCAGAATACTCTTCAGCGCCAGCATGACCCGGGAGATCTCCCCGCCGGATGCAATCTTCGCGAGCGGGCGGGGCTTTTCCCCAAGGTTGGCGCTGACCAGAAATTCGATCTCATCGATTCCTTTCCCTGTAAGCCGGAGCCGTTTTCGGCTGCGAACGACAACCTCGGAACCGTCGTCATCGTTTTCCGGAACCTCGGTCAGTGTGTGATGAATCGAAAAGTCGGCGTGGGGCATCCCGAGCGTCTTGAGCGCCCGGACAACGTCCGGCTGTATCGTACGAATCGCCCCGATGCGCTTCTTTGAAAGAACCGCGGCGAGCTCCCCGCAACGGGCGGCCTGACTCGCGATTTCCTCAGAGAGGCGTTCCAGCTCTTTGTCGAGTGTCTCCGTCTGGCGGAGGTCGGCAGCAATCCGCTCTCTGTGTTCAAGCACCTGGTCGATCGACCCGCCATATTTCTTCTTCAGGAGGCTGAGCCGGCCAAGCCGGTCTCTCACCTCTTCCGCTCGCTCAGGACTGAAATCGATGCGGGACGTATAGTCACGGACAAACCGGGCAAGCTCTTCAAGGATCGCCCGGGCCGACTCGATCTCTTCCATTGCCGGAGCGAACGACGGATCAAACCCCGAAAGGTGCTTGAGCTTCTCCTGAGCTCGCGCGAGCAGATCATAGGCGGACGGCTCTCCTTCATAGAGAAGGGAAGACAGTTCTTCCGCTTCCGTCGCTATCTTTTCAGCATTGTCGATGACCCTCTCCTCAGCGGCCAGCTCCTCATCCTCATCCGTATCGGGCCTGACCTCATCGATCTCCTGCAGCTGAAACCGGTACAGGTCATTCCGTTCCCGGAGCTCCGATGCCTTTTTCTCTGCATCATCGAAGTCGATCCTCAGTTGACGAAGTCGGGCCAGGGCATCTTCATACGCTGCGCGTTCACGGTGGGTCGCTGCACATGCATCGAGAACATCGATATGGGTGGAAGTCCGCAAGAGGGATTGATGCTCATGCTGGCCATGGATATCGACCAGCAGGTCACCTGCTTCACGAAGAAGGGTCAGGGAGACCGGGGTATCATTGATGAAACAGCGGTTCTGGCCCCCTGTTGTGAGCTCGCGCCGAAGGATCAATTCACGGGACTGGTCGAGTTCGTGATCCCGGAGAAAGTCGGATACGCCATTGTGCGTGCCAACCGCGAACACTCCTTCGACCACTGCCTTTGGAGTCCCGTTCCGCACGCTGGTTGCAGAAGCCCGTTCACCAAGGAGGAATCCAAGAGCACCGATAATGATCGACTTGCCTCCCCCCGTTTCTCCGGTGAGAATCACAAGGCCACCGGAGAAATGCGCGCTCAGCTCATCGACAAGGGCGTAGTTTCGTATGGCAAGCGATGTCAGCATAGGGGAACGGTTGAAGGAATCTACCCAACTTCGGACAAAGTTTCAATTTTCATTCTCTTCGTCCGGTGCACTGTACATGCGAACCGATGGGACATCACGGATCATGCCGTGGTAGTGCGCGTAACGGAGGAACTCCGCTATCCCCTCCCGCGCCGGTTCATCGAGCGCATACTCACATCCCTCGAGGATCGTGAGCAACTCCGGCGGCCCCGGGAGCAAGTATTCGACCCGTCTGACCTCTTCTACCAGATCACTCTCGAGAAGGTATGCACGTCCGTCCGAAGCCGGAAAGTCTTCACGGACACAGAGCACCCCATGGACATATGGAAGCTGGACCATTTCGCCCCATGCTTCAACGAGATCGAGCGCGGCAGGAGGAGGCGTTTGTCCGGTTTGTCCGGGGAGCCACAGTGCTCCTTCCGCCTTCTCCAGCATCGTATCAACAGCGGCATCCACGATGGGAACGATCGACGGGCGGGATTCGAATTCCTCCCGGAGGACAATCTGGGCCAGAACAATTTCCGAGATTCTGGAGGGATCGGCGGCCAGTGATCGAATCGTCCTGAGTCCTTCCCGGAAGCAGAGCTTGATGCCGGACAGAGAGGAAACGGAGTATCCGGGGAGGATCCGGTATTCAGAACTCTCACGGGCATATTCCATCGGGGAAACGAACGCGACATCAACCTCGCGTCGACGGAGCATCCGTGCGACCGCATCGGTCGTTCCCCGGGCCACGGCGAAGGAATCGATCTCCTCAAGCAGGTGAATCAGGGGAATGCAGTGAGGAGTGTCCGGGATTGCAATACGGGTTTTCATAGACAGAAAAGCCGGCCCCGATCGGGAGCCGGCTTGTGAATTGTTTCTACGATGAATCCTACCTGACGTCCTGTTGTGCTTTCCACCGCTGATAGAACTCCAGCACCGCCCGTTCAATTTCGGTATCGCCGAACGGGGCATCCCCCTGACCGATACCATTGACGTCTGCTGCACCGCCGGTAATCTGTGCAGTCATCGTCGGATTCTGAGGATTCAGAGCATCCCCTGACACCTTGATGACCGATGCCGTGGTCTGTGTAAGGGAAGCAAGGGTCGTGCTTCCACTGAGCGTTGTATAAAGAACCGCATTGGGATCACTCAGGTTAATGCCAAACCCGAACGATGCATTCGCAAACGCTCCGCCCATCGGCGTGAATGAGAAGTTCCCTGTCATCAGGTCCTGATTCTCGGCAGACTGGAAGCTCATCACGACGAGGTCTGCATCGGTCAGCGACCGGGCATTGTACGCGATAAGGTCGAGTCGGTAGAAGGCCGAAGGGTTGTCGCCGGTACTGTACCGGACACCCCCAACACCCTGTCCGCTCACGGCATTCTCGTTATATGTTCCGCTGGCGCTGAAGTTCGCAATCGATGTATTCAGCGTCATTGTTCCCGAGCCTGCAATGCCTGTTCCGCCACCACCGCCGCCTTCTGAGACGACAATGCTGATAACGGTTTCAAGTCCGGAAGGGCTGTCGTTGCTGGCAGTCGAGGCATCCTCGATGGTGACGCTCGTCGTACCAACGGCAACCGGAGTGATCGTGAGCACTTCCATGTTCGTCCCGCTCAATGCCGCTGTCGCCACGGAGGCGTTCGGTGCCGTCTTGATGGCGTATGGCGGAGTACCTCCGCTGAGTGTTCCCACCGCTGCGGCGCCGCCCGGGGCAAGGTTCGCCGTGTTGTTCGGAAATGCAGGTGACGTGATCCCACCGCCGCCGAGACCAGGATCAGTCGGGTTTTCGTCATCCTTACATCCGGAAAACACCAGACCAACACTTATCGCAAGTGATGCGACAAGAAATATTCGTGAAAGATTCTTCATAGGTGTTCCTCCTTTGGTTATGAGCGGCAACTTGACCTGCGGACCCACGGGGGGCACTTCAGACAAAGGGTACCGAATCCTGTTGACTTATGCACTGGTTTTCTGACGAATCGCCTTGGAGGCAAGCTCGCGCAGATAATAGAGTTTCGCCCTTCGGACTGCCCCCTCCTTCACACGCACAATTTTCGCGAGGCGGGGGGAATGAAGAGGAAATGTACGCTCGACCCCGACGCCTTCCGAGACCTTTCTGACGGTGAAGGTCGCATTCATCCCGGCTCCATGCCTTCCGATCACCACACCCTGAAACTGCTGAACCCGTTCCTTGTCTCCCTCGATGACACGGACGTGCACATTGACGGTGTCACCCGGTACAAAGTCCGGTATGTCCGTTCTTAATTGCGTCGCCTCGACCAACCGAACCTTATTCATGACATTTCTCCATTATGACTGTTCCAATAAATCGCTTCTGCGTTCCCGCGTCCTTTTCGCTCGCTGTTCCGCACGCCACCGGTCGATCGCCTTATGGTCTCCCGAGAGAAGAACATCCGGAACCTTCATACCCCGGAATTCAGCCGGTCTTGTGTACTGGGGACTGTCCAGCATATCCTCCTGAAACGAATCGGTCAGGAGTGATTCACTGTCGCTGATCACGCCGGGGACGAGCCGCACGACCGCATCGACCACGACAAGGGCAGGGAGCTCGCCCCCGGTCAGCACATAATCTCCGATCGATATCTCTCTGGTCACCAGCGTCTCCCGGATTCGCTCATCGATCCCCTTGTAGTGACCACACAAAAGGATCAGGTTTTGCTTCAAAGAAAGCTGATTGGCGGTCTTTTGAACAAACGGCTCTCCGTCAGCACTTAAATAGATAACCTCATCATAGGAACGGTTCGACATCAGCTCCTCGATGCACCGGAACACCGGTTCCGGCTTCAGGATCATCCCGGCTCCGCCGCCGAACGGCGTATCGTCGATCGTCCGGTGCTTGTCGACGCTGAACGTTCTCAGGTCGTGCACATGGATTTCGGCAAGTCCGCTCTCCCTCGCACGCTTCAGGATGCTTTCCTGCAGAGGACCTGAAACCAGCGTCGGGAAACCGGTGATAATGTCAATCCGGATCATGCTGCAGGAAACCATCAATAAGTCTGACCACCATCACGCGTTCCTTCAGATCAACACTGCGAATGAACTCAAGAACCGCAGGCACCATGACCTGCCCCTTCCCGCTTTCAACAACATACACATCCTGACCCGGCAACTGCATCACCTCGGTCAACACCCCTAACGGCTCACCTGATTCAGCGACCACCCGGAAGCCGACCAGGTCATCGATGAAATAACTCCCTTCGGGAAGAGAAATCCGTTCCGATTCCGGAACAAACAAGAAAGAACCGATGAATGCTTCCGCCTGGTTCCTGTCAATGCACCCCTCAAACCGGAGGCGGATACCCTTCTGTCCGACACGGACAGATTCAACCTGCTGTCGCGAAACCTCCTGATCGGTGGCACCCACGAATACTTCGTGAAGATCGGAAAACCGCTCCGGAAGGGATGTCATCGGTTCCACCACCAGCTCACCCTTGATGCCAAAAACCTTCACCACCCTGCCGATCGCACAGAGTGTCGTGCTCATTATTCCGGCTTGCCGGTCTCCGCGTCCTTATCCGACTTACCCTCGGCGACCTCAGCTTTCGATGCCGCGGGAGCAGGGACCTTTTCCGGCTTGGCCGGTGGTGCTTCAGCCTTTGGCTCTGCGGCGGCCGGGGCTTTCTCAGCCTTGCCCGGTGGCGCTTCAGCCTTTGGTTCAGCGGCGGCCGGGGCTTTCTCAGCTTTGGCCGGGGCGGCCTCAGCATCCGGTGCTGCGGGAGCCTTGGCAGCTTTTCGGCGCGCTTTCCGCGCGTCCCTCTTCTCTGCTTCCCTCCGCCGTTTGGCTTCCTGCAGCATCTGCCACTTCTCCATCTCTTTCGAGATCGTCTCCTCGTCAGTTCCCTTTTTCACCAGGGACCACTTGATCCACGAGCCGTTTCTCTGCAGGAGGCTTCGGACAGTGTCTGTCGGAAGCGCTCCATGCCCGAGCCAGTAAAACAGGCGATCCTCCTGCGTGCTCACGAGCGCGGGGTCCTTCATCGGCTCATACCGCCCGATGATCTCCAGGAACTTTCCTGTTCTGGCTGCTCTGGAATCTGCAGCAACAATATGGTACATCGGCATCTTCTTCTTCCCTGCCCGCCGTAATCGCAATCGTACAGCCAATGCGTTTCTCCTCTCGAATGATTGAATCGTTACTATTCTGTTTTGTCAGGAAGGAAGACCAAGGCCCCTGAAGCGCCGCCCTTTCGGGCCCTTCCGTGTCAGCGTCTTCATCATCTTCTGCATCTGATCAAACTGTTTCATCAGCCTGTTGACGTCCTGAACCGTGGTTCCGCTCCCGGCGGCGATTCGCCGCCTTCTGCTCCCGTTAATGATCTGTGGATGGTTCCTCTCTTTCGGAGTCATCGATCTGATGATCGCCTCAATCCGTACAAGAGCTTTCTCATCCACTGCCGCTCCCTGCGGAAGTTTCGGCATTCCGGGGAGCATCCCCATGACCTGGTCCAGAGGACCCATACTACGGATCTGTTGCAGCTGTTCGAGGAAGTCCTCAAGGGTCAGGCGTGACTTCCTGAGTTTTTCCTCGAGCTTGACCGCTTTCTTCTCGTCGAACTGCTCCTGGACCTTCTCCACGAGCGTGACGACATCACCCATCCCGAGGATCCGCGACGCCATCCGGTCCGGATGAAAGCGCTCGAGTGCATCCAGCTTTTCGCCGATCCCGATGAACTTGATTGGCTTACCGACCGTTGCGCGGAGGGAAAGGGCTGCCCCTCCTCGTGCGTCACCATCCATCTTGGTCAGGACGGCCCCATCGAAATTCAAAAGGTCGTTGAAAGCCCTGGCCGTGTTCACAGCATCCTGACCGGTCATCGCATCGACAACGAACAGAATCTCATGGGGCTTTGCGGCATCCCTGATCGCCGCAACTTCATCCATCATTTCCTGGTCCACATGCAGCCGGCCGGCAGTATCGACGATCGCGATATCGCGGGCGTTTTTTCGCGCATGTTCGATCCCCTTCGAGGTGATCGAAACCGCCCCGGCTCCCCGCTCGAGGTAGACCGGGATCTCAATTTCCTTCCCGAGCTTCTCGAGCTGATCGATCGCCGCCGGCCTCTGGACATCTGCGGCGATCAGCAGAGGGTGTCTCCCCTGCTGTTTCATCCAACGCGCATACTTCGCGCAAAACGTTGTTTTCCCGGAACCCTGCAATCCCGCCACCAGAATCACCGTCGGGGGCGGATCGGCATATCCAACTTCGGCACTGACACCACCAAGCAGTCCGATCAGCTCGTCATGGATGATCTTGACAATGAGCTGGCCCGGAGTGATGCTCTGAAGAACCTCGCGACCCAGTGCCCGCTCGCGCACGGATTCGATGAACTCACCGGTGACCTTGTAATTCACATCGGCATTCAGGAGTACCCGCCGGATTTCCCGAAGGCTCCCGGTGATATTCTCCTCAGTGAGTTTTCCTTCGCCGCGGAGTTTCTTGAGAACGAGGTCGAGCTTGCTGCTTAACTCTTCAAACATCGGTATCCCGGAGAAACTACACCCCTGCGTGCAGGGGGAAAAGGACCTTAAAAATAAGCAAAATCGGCTTCTGTTTCAATTCATCGGGGAAGGAAAAACAGGCCAAAAACAGCGGCACCGCCCGTTTGAGAGCGGTGCCCGGAACGACTGCCTCCGCAGGTCTGTCAGCCCGCCTTCTTCAGAGCTTCCGCTCCGCCGACAAGCTCAAGCAGTTCCTTCGTAATCGCCGCCTGGCGGGCCTTGTTATACACAAGCTGAAGGTGGGAAATCATTTCGTTCGCGTTCTCCGTGGCGTTTTCCATCGCCGCCATTCTGGCCCCCTGCTCGGCAGCGTTGGATTCCAGCAGAGCTTTCCAGATATGGAAGTTCAGGTGCCGCGGCAGAAGAGCATCCACGATCTCCACCGTCGAGGGTTCGTACAGATAGTCAACCGTCTTCGCGTCCTCGACAGCTTCAATTTCCGTCTGGATCGGAAGAAATCTCTCAAACACGACGTTCTGCCTGGCAACCGACTGGAACTCGTTGTAGACGATCTCCACCACATCGATCTCTCCCTTCAGGAATCCATCGACCACCTCACGGGAGATCGCCTGTGCCTGTGTGAACACGAGGTCACTGTACACGTCGACATACTTTCCGGCAATCGTGTACTGTCGCTTCGAGAAGAAATCGCAGCCCTTTTTTCCGACACAGAAGAGTTTCAGCCGCCCCTCCTCCTGCACCCCCGGATACTTCTCACCGAGATGCTGAAGGGTAGTCCTGATCAGATTGGCGTTGAACCCTCCGCAGAGCCCGCGGTCGGACGTCACGACGATCACAGCGATGGACCGGGCATCTCTGGCAGCAAGCAGGGGATTCACACTGGTATCGACACTGCGGACGAGTTGTGAAAGGAGGTTCTTCATGGTCGCGGCATATGGCCGTGCGGCAATGACACCGCTTTGCGCGCGCCGGAGTTTTGCGGCGGCAACCATCTTCATCGCCTTCGTGATCTTCTGCGTCTTCTTGACACCGGTGATCCTGTTCCGAACTTCGCGGAGCGTTGCCATCGCTATTTGCTGACTGTGACTTTGAACGATTCGGTGAACCGGCCGAGGAGATCCTTCAGCTTTGTCGTCATTTCCTCGGAGAGATCCCGCTTCTCGGCAATCTCACTCAGGATCGCACCATGCTTCAGCTCCATCATCTCGAGCAGTTCGCTCTCGTAGCGCCCGACATGCTCCAGAGGAATCTCATCGAGGTAGCCGTTCGTTCCCGCGAAAATACTGACGACCTGCTTCGACACTGTCATCGGGACATACTGCCCCTGCTTCAGCAGCTCGACAAGACGTGAACCTCGTCTGAGCTGAGCGAGAGTCGATTTGTCAAGATCCGATCCGAATTTGGCAAACGCCTCCAGCTCCCGGTATTGTGCGAGCTCGAGACGCAGTCTTCCCGCAATCCGCTTCATCGCCTTGATCTGGGCGTTTCCGCCGACACGGGAGACAGAGATCCCGACGTTGATCGCCGGACGGACACCGGAGTTGAACAGTGACGGCTCCAGATAGATCTGGCCGTCCGTAATGGAGATGACGTTGGTCGGGATGTAGGCAGAGACGTCTCCTGCCTGGGTTTCGATCACCGGGAGGGCGGTCAGACTTCCTCCACCGAGGTCATCGTTGAGCTTTGAGGATCGCTCGAGCAGACGAGAATGAAGGTAAAACACATCTCCGGGGTACGCTTCACGACCGGGGGGCCGCCTGAGCAGGAGCGACACCTGACGGTACGCCTGCGCCTGCTTGGAAAGATCATCATAGACCACGAGTGCATGGCGCCCTGAGTCCCTGAAGAACTCTCCGAGGGTCGCTCCCGTGTACGGGGCGATATACTGCATCGGCGCCGGATCGCTCGCTGTGGCGGAGACGACGATGGTGTAGTCCATCGCCCCCTCCTGCTGGAGCTTGTTCACAACCTGGGCAACCGTGGAACTCTTCTGACCGATCGCGACGTAGATGCAATAGACCGGCTTGACCCCCGCCTTCTTTGCCTCTTCCGTATGCGTGTATTTCTGATTGATGATGGCATCGATCGCCACGGCGGTCTTCCCGGTCTGGCGGTCTCCGATAATCAGCTCACGCTGGCCGCGCCCGATCGGAATCATCGCATCGATCGCCTTGATCCCTGTCTGCAGCGGCTCCTTCACCGGCTGACGCTGGATGACACCGAGAGCTTTTCGCTCGATCGGCATCATCGAATCGGTTTTCACCGGACCGCGTCCGTCCGTCGGCTGACCGAGCGAATTGATGACGCGACCGAGCATCGCCTCGCCGACCGGCACGGAGGCAACCTTGCCGGTCCGCTTGACCGTATCCCCTTCGCTGATCTTGCTCGACTCACCGAATAAAATACAGCCGACATTGTCCTCCTCGAGATTCAGAACCATCCCGAACACGCCGTGGGGAAACTCAACCAGTTCGCTCATGAGCGCCTTGGTCAGGCCGTACACACGCGCAACACCGTCTCCGACCTGGAGAACGGTTCCGACATCGTAGACATCGATCTCTTTTTCAAAGCCCGCCAGCTGCCTGCGCAGGATGGCGGAGACTTCATCCGGTCTGACTTCTGCCATTTCTAATTCCTTCTCATCCTCAGTTTCTAGGAAAGTGTTCCACCGGCGACAAACCGGTCTTTCAGCCGTTCCAGCTGGTGCCGGACGCTCCCGTCAAGCACCGTATCTCCAATCTGGATCAACAGCCCGCCTCTGAGATCCTTGTCCACTCCGGCCTTCAGAAGTACCTTGCGGGAAGTATACTGCTCCAGTTCCTTCCTGAGCTTCTCCTGTTGGTCATCCCCGAGCGGGGTTGCCGCACTGACATCGACATCGACGATCCCGAGACGCTCATTGTACAGACCGGTAAACTGTTCGACGATCACCGGGAGATGCTCCTCCCTCCCCTTCGAAGCGAGCAGAAGGCAGAAGGTCAGGACTTCTTTTCCGACGAGGGACTTCAGGACCTCGCGCAGCACCGATTTCTTCTTTGCCGCCTGGATAATCGGGCTGACGATGAACAGCGAGAGTTCCCTGGATTCCGTCAGCAGCGCGCCGAGCTTCTTCATGTCGGCCGCGACAGCCTCTACCGCGTTCTGCTCGACCGCCGCATCCATAAGCGCAACGGCGTACCGTCGCGCAACCCTGGTGTTCCTCATGCGCGGGGCCCTTTTCCGATATCCTTGATGACACGGTCAACAAGCGTCCGCTGTTTCGGTGTATCAAGGTTCTCGTCCAGGATCTTGCCGGCAGCGAGGATCGCAATATCCGCCACCTCGCCGCGGAGCTGTATGATCGCAGCCTCCCGTTCACGGCGAATCTCATCTTTCGCCTGATCCACCATCTGTCGGGCGGAGCTGTTCGCCTTATCAACGATCTCGGACTTCAGCTTTTCGCCGAGATCCCTTCCTTCCCGGATGATCTTCTGTGACTCCTCTTCCGCACGCGCCAGCTGCTGCTTGTTCTCTTCCAGAAGTTCGCGGGCAGCCTTTTGTGCTTCCTCCGCCTGCTGGAGCGACACCCGGATCTTCTCCTCCCTCGACGTCAGCGCATGGAGCAGAGGTTTCCATGCAAGCATCCTCAACACCACCATCAGAACCAGAAACGTCAGGATCGTCCAGAGAATGAGGCCTGGATTTATTTCGAGCATGGGGTTCCTCTGATTGCTACTTCGTGGCGAGAATGATGCAGATAGCAAGAGCGAAGAATGTCGCACCTTCAATCAGCGCTGCTGCAATCAGCATCGACGTACGAACCTGTCCGGCGACTTCCGGCTGGCGACCGCTTGCTTCCATTGCCGCCGCGGCAAGTTTACCGATTCCCAGACCGGCCCCGATGACCGTCAGCGCTGCACCGATACCGGCTGCAAGAAAACCAAGACCTGTTGCTTCCATTAGGTACTCCTCCTCAAGAGATAGATGGGTTGATGTGTGTTCGAACAGAATTGATACCGCGGGTTACAGAATCAGGCATGCCCCTCCTCCGAATGCGCTTCTGCCGCCTGGATGCCAAGGCCCATAAAGAGCGCAGTCAGCATCGTAAAGATGTACGCCTGCAGGAAGGCGACAAAGATCTCCAGCATCAGAATGCCAAGGATGAACGCGAACGGACCGACGGCGATAAAATACGATTTGAAGATGAAGATGAGCCCGAACAGAGCGACGATCACGATGTGGCCGCCGGTCATGTTCGCAAAGAGACGAATGCAGAGCGCGAACGGTTTCGTGAAAAGGCCGAGGATTTCGATCGGAATCATAATGGGCCAGAGAATCCAGTGGACTCCTCCGGTCAGATGTGCGAGATAATGCCCCATCCCCTGCGCCCTGATCGCTGATGCCTGGATGACAAAAAACGCGATGATGGCAAGTCCTGCTGTGACGCTTACGTTGCCTGTTGCGGTTGCGCCGTACGGAACCAGTCCGGCCAGGTTCATGATCAGAATAAAAAAGAATGTAGTCAGCAGGTA
Source organism: Ignavibacteria bacterium (assembly GCA_029859455.1). GTDB lineage: Bacteria > Bacteroidota > Ignavibacteria > UBA10030 > UBA6906 > JAOUDE01. Next base: position 21,882 of record JAOUDE010000001.1, read on the forward strand.
GGGGACATAACGAAGGCCCGCTGTTCCCATATTCGGCAACACAATCTCGTCCCGGATAAACACGATAAAAATCTCGACAAGGTTTCCGAAGCCTGTCGGAACCGCGGATCTCCGGTTCCGCCCCGCGGCGAGAACGGCAAACAACAGAAGGAGCGCGGCCGAAATCCAGAGGAAGACGACATGCTTGGTGATCGACATGTCGAATGAAATGCCGGCAATCATAAACGGATCAAACTGGGGGAGTGAAACATGGCCGAACGGAATCTCCAGCTCATTGGAATCCTGCACATGGTGGAGCAGTTCTGCGAACATATTGTGCTCACCGGCAACATGGCTGACGGCCGCGAGACTATCGGCCGCGTGATGAAGCGCTGTGGTGTCTGACGAAACAGGGACGCTCATGCTGACCGACCTTCCACCAGGCGTTGAATCGAGAAAATTTCCATGACAAGAAAAATAAGGTAAAAACCGAATAAGGACATTGTAAGTGACAGAACGTGCAACTCAGCGAACTTAATCAGAACAAACAGAAGAGCGAGGAGTACGCCCATCCGAACCATCATCCCACCCAGAACGATCTTCATGAATCTGGTCTGGGACTTATCAAACGCATATCCGGCGGAAAACGTCCCCACCACCGCGTTCAGAACGCTCAACCCTGCGCCGACACCGAACGCCAGCAGGACTTCTTCCCCGGCTAAGCTGGAAAGAAGAAGCGCTCCGCCCGCTCCCGCGATCACAATCGTCAAACCAACATGCCACAAGAACGTTCGATCAACCATCCCGCTCCTGGTCTTCCGCATCCTGATCAGACCGGGCACCGAGTCTCGTCACGGTCCGGAAGAACTTGATGAATCCCCCGGTCACACCCAGAGCGAGCCCTGTCAGAGTCAACCAGGGAGTTGTGCCGAAGGTCTGGTCTCCCCAGCGACCGAGGAAGAAAAAACCAACGACTGTGATTGCAAGCTGAATGCCGAGCGTGAGAAAAGGTCCGAGTTCCCGGCTCCATAACCGCATGCCGCCACCCGGCTTCTGATCACCAGGTGATGTCATGTCACACCGGGCCTAGGTTTTTGCCGCAGGGTCGGGAGCACCCGAGCTCATCTTACATTTGCCGTCAAACACAGCACCCTCATCGACGATCAAACGCGCGGCACGGATGTCCCCTGAAACGATCGATCGAGCTTCCAACGTCAGTTTTTCTGTTGCCGTGAGATTCCCCTGAACCTTTCCCGCCACGGAAATACTCTTTGCAGTCAGGCTCCCCTCAACAACGCCTCCTTCACCGACAGCCGCAGTCGACTTTGCCTTGATCTCTCCGACGACGGTTCCATCGATACGAATTCCGCCGTCGGTGCTGATGGATCCCTCGACTTTCGACCCCTTGCCGACGAGGCTGATCTCTCCGAGTCCCTGATTTTTGTCTGCCATGATCCTGTTTCCTGAAATCGTTCTAGCCCGCTATCGACTCGAGCAACAGCTCCTCCGGGTCAACCGGATTTCCATCCTTCCAGATCTCGAAGTGGAGATGCGGCCCCGTACTTGATCCGGACGAACCGAGAAGGGCAATGACCGCTCCCCGTTCAACATTCACATGCGGGGCGACAAGCAGTGTCTGGTTATGCTTGTACACGGTGACATACCCGCTGCCATGGGTGATCATCACCATGTTGCCGCCGTCATGTGTCCACCCGGAGAAAATCACGGAACCGGACGCTGAAGCAAAAACGGGAGTCCCGAGCTTCGACGCGAAATCGATTCCGAAATGCCCCTTGTCCGCTTCAAACCGCTGCGACACAATTCCCGTAACCGGACTCACGAACGGGAGTCGCACCATGCCGGACGGACCGGCATCAACAACCACGCTGACGGGACTGTAGCTTCCCGCCTGTGGAACGTATTCACTGACGTACGGTTCGAGCATCAGGTCAGTCGGGACCGAAGCATCCTGCTCGGTAACGACAAAGTCTGCCGGGTCGTACATCGCCGCGGCTGAATCGGCCCGGCCGACCCCGAGAATTGTTCTTAAATGTCTGTTGTACTCACCCAGTCTGATCACTTCCTGCCCGAGCGCTCTCAGCTCCATCTGGGTTGCCAGAAGCTGGCGCCCGTACTTTTCTTCGAGTACAGAGTTGGGAAGAGGGATAATCAGCGCGAGAGGTGTGTATATCAAACCTGCCAGACTTATGAAGAACACTGCAAAGAGAGACCCGGCGATCACAAACCAGAGTTTTCGCTTCGAAAAAGAGAGACTCCGGGAGGCCCCCCCTTCACCTGCGGGGATAATGACAATATCAAACCGGCCGGATTCCTTGTTTCGACGAGCCCTCTCGGTGGGCATGCTCAACCTTGCAAAAATGGTCAAAAAATATACGAAAAAGGGGTTGAAATGTCAACGAAACCCGGAGTCAGGGAGTTGGGCAAATGACCCGCCTTCACGGCTCAAACCGGTACGGACCCACTCCTCCCAATGCCTCCGAACAAACGCTGACATTCTGTCTTCAAAAACCGATCGGTCAAACCTCATCGCGTGCTCCCTGAGCAGGACGGGATCAAAGACCGTTTCACACAGCCGGCGAACTGCCGCGGAAAGTGAATCTTCCGTCTGTTCAGCAAAGAGGATCCCTGTTTCACCGTCACGCACCGTTTCAAGCGCTCCTCCTTTCCCGTACGCAACCACCGGTTTCCCTGATGCCATCGCTTCCACCGGGATGATCCCGAAATCTTCCTCCCCGGGGAAGATGAGCGCCCGGCAACCTGCAAAGAGAGTTTTCATCTCCTGATCTGACAGATCCTGCTGAAAGCTGATGTTCGGTCCCGCGATCGATTGCAGTCTCTCACGGTCCGGGCCGTCTCCCGCAACAACCAGAGGGTCGCCGGTCCCGTTGAAAACTCTGATTGCCAGATCAACTCTTTTGTAAGGCACCAGGGCGCCGGCCACGAGGTAATACTCCCCGGACCCGGTCGCGAGGGAAAAGGATTTGACCTCAACCGGCGGGTAGATCACCTCTGCGTCACGATTGTAGATCTTCCGGATCCGTGAGCGTATATGCTCTGAATTCGCCACAAAAGCCGCGGGGTTGCCGGCTGAGGCCAGGTCCTGCCGCTGGAGATATCCCCGGAAGAGCCGCGCTCCGGCTCTGGTCACCGCCCCTGAACGGCCTTCTCCGAAATAGTCATCAAACAGATTCCAGATGTAACGCATCGGTGTGTGGCAATAACAGAGATGAAGAGTGCGCGGCCCTGTTCGTACGCTCTTGGCAACGCTGTGATGGGAAGAGATGACGAGATCGTATTCCCGAAGGTCGAATCGCCGGATCGCGGTCGGAAACAGGGGCAGATAGTAACGATATCTGGTTGAAGCCAGGGGGAGATGCTGGATGAATGATGTTCTGATCGGCATCGCTTCGATCTTCCCGGACACCGAACCTTTGATGTGAAGGAGTGTGAAGAGGTCGGCCCCGGGGAACATCGCTCCAAGAGATTCCAGAACCCGTTCGCCACCCCGCATCGAGGTAAGCCATTCATGGACAAGGGCTACGCGCCGTGGCTGCTGCATGGTCAGGAATATACCACAGGCGCACGCAATTGCCAAACAGGAAGCCGGATGGTCGATGGTGACATTGGGTCTGTTCAGTCTATTCGGTCCGGCTGTGTTGCTTGCCCTCTCCACTCTGAGTATATTGAGGGCGATCCGGCAGTATTATGACTATCGCTCTCATTCTCCTTACCGCCATCCTGCTGTTTCTCATCGGCACGTCGCTGGTTCTCTTTGTGATAGGGCCGGGTATGCTTCTGCATCCGCACCGGCGGACCGTTGACTATTACAGGAAAAGCACCTCCCTTCTCCACCCTTCTGACCTGGAAATCCCGTTCGAGGAATTCCGTCTGAAAACAAGTGACGGCCTCAGCCTCGGTTGCTGGTTCATTCCTGCTTCCGGAAAACCGAAAGGCACCATCGTACATCTCCATGGCGTGAGCGAGTGCCGGATCGTCGGTCTGCCGCTGGCACGGCGGCTGCATCAGCACGGCTACAATGTCTTTCTGTATGATTCGCGGCGTCATGGCGAAAGCGAAGGAAAGTTCTGCACGTACGGCTTCTATGAAAAGCATGACACGAGTACCCTTCTTACACGGTTACAGTCCCGCGAGGATCTTCAGCTCGGAAAAATCGGACTGTTCGGTTCATCGATGGGAGCGGCTGTGGCTGTGCAGGTCGCGGCGCAGGACAACCGGATCTCAGCGGTTGTCGCTGAAAGCGGGTTCGCAACGTTACGTACGATCTTTGACGACTATCAGAGGCGGGTGATCAAGCTTCCGTGGCACTATCTGCGGAACATCGTTATCGTCCGTTCCGAGCGGCTGGCACATTTCAAAGCGTCCGCTGTCTCTCCTGTCGATGCAGTCAAGGATGTGCATGTGCCGATTTTCATCATGCACGGAACAGAGGACCGGCTGATCAAATGTTCGTACTCTGAGGAACTCTATCGAAACACCGGCCAGCCGAAGGAGCTCTGGCTGATCGAAGGGGCTAACCACAGCAATATGGCAGAGATCGGCGGAGAAGAGTACTACAGGCGGGTCCTCGCTTTTTTCGACCAGGCTTTCGCGCAACAGCCTTCAGCCTGACCTAGACGGAACTGAGCGCCACAACACATTCGATGTGATCGGTGTGGGGGAACATGTCGACAGGCTGAACGGTGTTAATGCTGTAGCCGGTTCCCTCACAGAGGATCTTCAGGTCCCGCGCCTGCGTAGCCGGATTGCAGCTGACATAGACGATCCGCCGGGCACCAAGGGCGGGAATCGCCGCGGCAACGTCGGGGTGCAGGCCGCTCCTCGGTGGATCAACGATCACGACCGTCGGCCGTTCGGAACTCGCCAGCCAGTCCCGGTCTTTCATCAGCTTCTCCTTCAGGTCGCCGATCTCGAAACGGCAGTTGGTCACACCGTTCAGCGCCGCGTTGTTCCGCGCATCCAGGACTGCCGATTCCACCGTCTCCACCCCGGTCACGGACCGGACACCATCCGCGACAAAGAGTGCTATCGACCCCGTCCCGCAGTAGAGATCGAAGACAACATCCTCAGGGCGGAACTCCGCCGCGGACCGGACAACCTCATACAGTTTTTCCGCCTGCGCGGTATTGGTCTGAAAGAAGGAGTTTGCCGATATCCTGAAGACTCTGGTTCCGATCCGCTCGGTAATGAACCCGGGGCCGTGATATATTCTCTCCGTATCGCCGATCGCCACCTGGGATTTTCTGGTGGTAATATTGTTCACGACCGTGGTGATGGACGGAACTGCGGTCGTCAATACCCCGCTCAGTTCTGACAGTAACCCCGGGCGGTCTTCGGACGTCACGAGGTTCACCATCAGATCCCCGGTTCTTCTCCCCTCACGAATCACAAGATTGCGCAGATACCCTGTATGTGTCCGGGTGGAGTACCATGTCAGCGAACGTTCCTGTGCAAAACGACGCACGAGATCGATGATCCGGTTGCTCGTTTCCGACTGAAGCCAGCACTCCCCGATATCGATGATCTTGAAGAACGTCTTCGGCGGGTGCAGTCCGAGGGCGAGCACTTCCTTCTCCTTGACTTCGCGTCCGCGATCATTCCTGTTGTACTCTTCCGGGCTGAACCACGCCGCCCCGAAGGAAAACTCCATCTTGTTTCTGTAGAAGTACTCATCGTCAGATCCGATGGTATCCAGCACCGTGAGGCCCTGAAAGTCTCCGATCCGCTCCAGTGCATCGGCAACTTCCCGCTGCTTGAACCTGAGCTGTGCGGGATACGAAGCATGCTGCCACTTGCACCCGCCGCACCAGCGGAAATGCCGGCACTTCGGCTCGACCCGTGTTGCGGCAGGGACGAGGATTTCGATCGGCTCGGCCTCAACAAATTTCTTCCGAACCTTGGTGACTTTTGCGTGAACCCTGTCCCCGGGAACCACGAGGGGCAGGAACACCACCCGGTTGTCGACCCGGGCAAGAGCTTTTCCTCCGGCTGCAAACTCCTCGACGTCAAGGACCATCATATCGCCGCGTTTCACGCCTGGTCCCCTTCACGGTGCTGATTCTCCGCCTCCTCCAGCTCCCTCGTCAGATCGTTCCACCGGTGGTACGCCCGGTTCAATTCCTCACCGACCGCTGCATACTCCGCTGTCATTTGCTTTACGAGATCCGGATCGCCATAAAACGACGGAGCGGCCATTGCCTTCTCTATTTCCGCCTTCCGCTCTTCTTTGTTCTCGATTTCCTGTTCCAGGCGCTTCAGTTTTGCCCGGAGCGGAGCCACCAGTTTGTAAAGACGCTGCCTCTGTTCCGCTTCCTCCCTCTTCCTCTGTTTGGGGGAGGTTCCCGGAGCAGGCGCCGGCCGCTTCCCTTTCGCTTCTTCCCGGTCCCTTTCCCGTCGCTCAAGGTATTCGGAGACATTGCCCGGAAACTCACGGATTGTTCCGCCGCTGAATTCGACCACCTTGTTCACGAGCGGATCCAGGAAATCTCTGTCATGCGAAACGATCACGCAGCTCCCCTCGAAATCCAGCAGCGCCTCGGCAAGGACTGCTTTCGACCGCATGTCGAGATGATTTGTCGGCTCATCCAGTATGATCAGGTTGCTGGGTTGAAGGAGCATCTTGGCAAGCGCAAGGCGGCTTTTTTCTCCTCCGGAAAGGACCTTCACTGATTTGAACACGTCGTCTCCGCTGAACAGAAAACTTCCGAGCAGTGTCCTGAGCCGCCTGCGGGTGTCACCGGTCGCCACCTCATCGAGAGTTTCCAGGACGGTCTTCCCGGGGTCCAGCTCTTCCGCCTGGTGCTGGGCGAAATAGGAGACACTCACGTTGTGTCCCACAAGCCGCGATCCTCCATCCGCCTTCTCGACTCCGGCGATGATCCTCGAAAGAGTCGATTTGCCGGCACCGTTCACCCCGACAAATGCGATCCTGTCACCCCGGTCGATATCAAACATGAGGTCGCGGAACAGTGTTTCGCCGTCGTATGATTTGGAGATATGCTTCAGCTCGATCACGGAACGCCCGCCTGCGGGAGCAGGTGGAAACGCGAAACGGATCTCCAGTTCTTCATCCTCGAGTTCGATCAATTCCAGCTTTTCGAGAGCCTTGACCCGGCTCTGAACCTGTCTCGCCTTGGTGGCCTTGGCGCGGAAACGCTCGATGAACCGCTCGGTCTGTTTGATCTTCTTCTGCTGGTTCTCGAAGGCCGCCTGTTGTTGCGCCCTTCGCTCCGCCCTGGCTCTGAGGTAATACGAGTAGTTGCCGGCATACTCCGTCAGTGAGCCGAGACTCAGCTCGCATGTCCTCGTTGTCATCGTATCGAGGAAACGGCTGTCATGCGAGACGATCATCACCGCGCCGTCATAGCCGGCAAGGTAGGTCTCGAGCCATTCGAGCGAATCGAGATCAAGGTGGTTCGTCGGTTCATCGAGGAGAAGGAGGGACGGTTGCTGTAGCAGGAGTTTGGCGAGTGCGATGCGCATCTGCCATCCGCCGCTGAATTCCTCTGTCGACCGGTCGAAATCGCGCGTCGTGAACCCGAGCCCCATCAGCACCTTTTCGATATTGGATTTCATCCGGAAGGCATCGGTATCTTCGAGACGGTGCTGCAGTTCGCCGAAAAGGGTCAGCAGTTCCTGGAACTCCTCCGAGGTGGGATCGGTGCTTTCCATCCGCCGATGGACAGCATCGAGATCGGTCTGTATCCGAACGATATCATCGAACACCGATTCCACCTCACGGTACAGCGTCGTTCCGCTCGCCCACATACCTTCCTGGGGAAGGTAACCGACGGTGACAAAATTCGCTTTTGCGACTTCCCCTTCATCGGGTAATTGTTCACCCAGGAGGATCCTGAGCATGGTCGATTTCCCCGCGCCGTTCGAGCCGACGAGACCGATCCGGTCCCGCGCACCGATCTGGAGGGAGGCTTGTTGAAAAAGCGCCTTCCCCCCGAACTGAAGAGAGATTCCGTTGATTGCAATCATCGGCGATTATCGTGAGAGTCCAAAGTGATGGAGTAGAGCAGCTCAGGGGCGGCCGCCGGGGAGAGACACCTGTCTACTTCAGGTAGTACTTCAGAGGATTCGGGTCGACCCTGCATTCCTCGGCAATCCGTATCCTGTCGATCTTGTTCTGGTCACGCAATGTATACAGGTGCGGGACGATCTTGTCGCGCAGCTCGATCGGCGTCATCGGGTTGATAAAGATGCTTGTCCCGCCTTCAAATCCCGCGGGTACGTTGATACGGAGCTTGATCAGGATATGCCATGGCATCTTATAGACTGCATCAATCGGGGTATAATACCACTCCTCGTTGCACGAGATTTCATTTCCCATCGCGGCGTGGATGGAATGGACAAGGTTGCTCATCCCCCGGATTTCTTCGTCCGAATGCTCATCCGGCCTCCCGGCCTGCGACCTGGAATAGACCTCGATGGTTGGAAAGCGGTGTCCGATCCCGACGAATGCGATCGCGTGATCGTTCTCGGCAAAAACCAGGTTGTGATGGAGTGCGAAATTCGCGCCGTATTCGTTGAAGACGTTCCGGTCATCCCTGAGCATCCGTACCTGGTTTTCGATCGACGATCCCCATTCATCGAGAGCGACGAGCTGCTTGTGAAGATGGTCGAACGACGCGCCCGCCGGCCGGAGCCAGTTCTGGAAGACGCTGACATACCGCACATAGCGGTTATTCCTGGCGATATCCGCGAGCGCAGCAATGGTGAACCTGAAGTACTGAAAATGTTCTTCGAGGGACATGTCACCTGAAGCAAACAATTCGCTCTCGAGCTTCGCGTCCACACGATAGTGTCTCTTCGCGATCACCAGCTCATGGCCTCCACCGAAGAAGGCATCCGCCATGGCAAGCCGCTCGGTCATCGGCAGTTTTGCGACCTGCTGCTCGGTCCTCCCCTCCTGCATCGCCTTGTAGGTGATGATATCGTTGATATGTTTGAAGCCGGCAGCGTTTGCCATATAATCTTCACGCCATTTCAGGCGCGATGCCGGAATCTTGTAGGCGTAGTTCTTCCGCCAGTAGTCCAGCGTGACGATCTCGAACATATTCCCGACACGGCGGAACTCCGCCACCGTTTCGGCGTACTGGTCGGGCGGAAGCGTATCGATCATTTCCCAGCGGTCGTTCCGGACGATGAGCCGGGATTTTTCCGGCGGGGTTTCGAAGTACCGGGGAGGACAGAAACTGCAGTAATCCTCCGGTGAATGGACCTCCAGCGGGACGGCTGGAACCGGTTTGCCGTTTCCGAGCGGTTTGTTTCGTCTTCCCGGGACCGCCCAGACTTCATTGCCGGTAAACGGATTCACCTGTTTCACGGTGCCGTCCGGCATGATGGTGTAGAACATCGTTGCGCGCATGCAGCCTTACACGTTGTGCGACATTATTCGACAGGTATCAGTGCTGAGTAGCATCAGCCAGCAGTGCATCGACCCGCTCGATGCTGTCGGCTTCGGCATAGAAACGGATCAGCGGTTCGGTCCCTGATGCCCGGACCAGAACCCATCCCTTGTCGACGAAGAACTTGTGTCCGTCGATATCCTTTCTTCCGGTCACTTTGCTGCCACCCAGCTGAGAGACACCCTTGCGAAACTTCTTCATGATCGCGGTTTTCGCCTTCTCCGTGACATGGAGGTCAATCCGTTTGAATTCGTGTGTTCCGTATTCGTCCATCAGTTCGGCGACGAGGTCGCCCAGCGGCATGTTTCGGGAAGCCATGACCTCGCACAGCATAAGGCCGAGGTAGATCCCGTCCCGCTCCGGCAGGTGCGCCCGCGTTCCAAGTCCGCCACTCTCTTCACCTCCGATAATGATGTCGCGTTCGGTCATCAACCGGCAAACGTGCTTGAATCCCACCGGCGTCTCATGCATCGTCAGCCCGTATCGCTCGCATTGCTTGTCGACCATCCCGGTCACCGAAATGGTCTTGACAACCTCACCGGTCATCCTCTTGTTCTCGACGAAATACTTCAGGAGCAGAGAGAATATCCTGTGGGAATCCACAAACCGTCCCTGTTCGTCAACCGCACCGATCCGATCGGCATCACCGTCGGTCGCGATACCGATATGATAATTTTCCACATTCACCCAGTGCATCAGCTGGGTCAGGTTCTGGGCGATCGGTTCCGGGTTCGTCCCCCCGAAGGAAGGATTGTAGACATCGTGGATATGACGGATCCCGGGAAGCACACTGGCAAGAACCCCCTGCCCGGCCCCGTACATCACGTCGTACAGGATTTTCATCCCGGAATCCCGGATCATCTGGAGATCCAGCTTCGAGGCAAGGTCAGCCAGATACTGCTTCTTCATGCCGATCATCCGGATCTTCTTCTTTTTCACCAGTTGATCGAAAGAAAGTTTTCCCTTTGGCATCGATTTCAGCTTCATCACTGCCGCTAGTTTCTTTTCGACCTGAGCAATCATTTCCGGATGCGCAGGACCGCCGAAATCCCCCTTGATCTTGAAACCGTTGTAACGGGCAGGGTTGTGGCTCGCGGTAATGACGATGCCTCCGGCTGCCTGCTCAAGTTTGGTGACGAGCGAAACCATCGGCGTCGTCACAATGCTGTCGGCCAGTTTGACCGTTATCCCCGCGCTGGCAATAACCTCCGCTGTTTTCTCCGCGAACTCACGGGACATGAACCGGGCATCATACCCGACTACGATCCCGTTGCGGATCTTTTTGTGATTCCTGTAATAACGTGCGGTCGCAAGAGCGACACGCTCAAGATTGGCGAAGGTGAAATCATCAGCGATGACCGCGCGCCATCCGTCGGTCCCGAACCTGATAACCTGACTCATGAAAGCGTACCTGTTAAGAAAGAGTGGACGAATGAAAGGCGGAGCGACCGGGGAACAGGGCATCGCCTCCCAGCTCCTGTTCAATCCGCAGAAGTTGATTGTACTTGGCGATCCTGTCAGACCGGCTCGCAGACCCCGTTTTAATCTGACCCGCATTGGCCGCGACGGCAATGTCGGCGATCGTGGCATCCTCCGTTTCGCCGGAACGGTGGCTGACCACCGCCGTATATCCTGCTTTCTTTGCCATCTCGATCGCGTCGAGCGTTTCCGTGAGGGTACCGATCTGGTTCACCTTGATAAGAATCGAATTGGCCACGCCGGACTCGATCCCCTTCTGCAGGAACGCGGTATTGGTGACGAACAAATCATCTCCGACGAGCTGTGTCCCCTTCCCGATCCTGTCGGTCAGCTTCTTCCAGCCGTCCCAGTCGTTCTCCGCCATACCATCCTCGATCGAAATGATCGGGTATTGCTTCGACCAGGATTCATAAAACGAGATCATTTCCTCCGCCGAACGGGCTGACTGGTCCGACTTGTAGAAAACGTATTTCCCGTCCTTCATCATCTCGCTCGATGCAACATCAAGGGCGATGAAGATGTCCTCCCCCGCCTTGTATCCCGACTTGCCAATCGCATCGAGAATCACTTCCACCGCCTCGTCATTCGATTTGAGGTTCGGCGCGAACCCCCCTTCGTCGCCGACAGCAGTGTTGTATTGTTTGGCGGCAAGGACCTTCTTCAGGGAATGAAACACCTCGGTCCCCATTCTGAGAGCCTCGGCGAAGGTCGGTGCACCGACGGGGACCACCATGAACTCCTGGAAATCGACGTTGTTGTCGGCATGCTTCCCGCCGTTGAGGATATTCATCATCGGCACAGGGAGAACCTTTGCATTGGTTCCTCCGATATAACGGTAGAGGGGGACGGAAACGGCTTGAGCGGCAGCCTTTGCAACGGCGAGGGAGACACCCAGGATCGCATTCGCGCCCAGATTCGATTTGTTCGGCGTGCCGTCCAGCGCGATCATGGCCCGGTCGATCGCCGTCTGTTCGCGTGCATCAAATCCCATGATCTCCTCAGCGATCGCATTGTTGACATGCTCAACCGCATTCAGGACACCCTTCCCGCCATACCGGCTCTTGTCCCCGTCCCTCAGTTCGACCGCCTCATGCTCGCCGGTGGATGCACCGCTCGGCACCGCAGCACGGCCGAGACTGCCGTCCTCGAGGCGAACATCCACTTCGATGGTCGGGTTGCCGCGGGAATCAAGTATTTCGCGCGCTGTGACATCTGTTATGATCGTACTCAATCACTCCTCCGGGAATCAGGGTGGTGACAGGTGTTGAATGGATGGCAAATTCGGCAAAACCGGGGAAACATGCAACGAACGGGTCGACACAGACTCAAAGGCCCGTGCTCTTCCGCAACGTCGAAAAGACCTCTCCTACTGTCAGCAGTTTCATGCACTGCATATACTCATCTCCCCCGAGGTTACAGATATCGAGATGGCATGGGTGGCAGGGAACGTCGATCCGCAGCGCGTGGTGACCCTTCTCTTCCGGGTAGGGGAACCAGATATTCTCTTCGCCGGGACCAAAAAGGCCGATGGTCGGAACGCCAAGCGCGGCGGCGATGTGCATCGGGCCACAGTCGTTGGTGACAAACGCCCTGAAGTGTGAAACGACGGCGGCAAGCTGTCGCAACGGGAGTCCCCGCAGAAGCTTGACATCTGCGGCTGTGGCGACAAGCACAGACCGGGCTGCTTCCTCATCGTTCGGTCCGATGGTAAGGACCACCTGTGCGCCCATTTTTGCCCGAATCAACTCCGCCAGTTCAGCGAACCTCCCGGGGAGCCATTGTTTGGCAGGCCATGTCCCGCCGGGATGCAGACCAATGATCGGTTTCTTCATATCCAGCGGGCTCGTCTCGTGGTCGAGCCACTGGAGATAGATCCGTGCGTCCCGACGTTCATCCTCCGTAAGGAAGAGCTCGGTCTGATCCGACGACGGCGTCACTCCGGCTGCACGGAGGTATTGATCATGAAACTGAATCGGTGTCTTCGGGCGACCATCGTCGGCAACCTGCACCGTGTAGAAGCGGCCGCGTCCCCTGCGTTCAGGGCCGACCCGGACCCGCGCACCGCTCAGCCATGTGAGCAACGCGCTCCGCGGATTGCCGAAGAGGTCGATGGCAAGATCGAACCGGCGCCTTCTGAGCACCAGACTGATGCGGGTCTGCTCGAACACAGACGGGCGTGAGTAGTCAAACGGTATGATCTCGTTCAGGCACGGGTTCCCTTCCAGAAGAGACACGGCAGAACGGTCACCCAGATAGGCAATGAACGCATCCGGGAACGTCGTCCTGACAGAACGGATCGCAGGAGTGGTGAGGACGACATCGCCGATGAATCTCATCCGCGTAATCAGGATGCGCGCGTGGCCCCGCGTCATTGCATCGTTCCCGTCAGTGCATCCGGCATGTTCATCGATTCAAACCAGTCACATCGTTCCACCCTGTCAGCCACCGCCGCACGCAATCCATCGCCCGGTGCATCACCAGGGGCACGCCGGTAGGCCGCACGCGCATCGGCGAAGCGACGCATCCTGAAAAGAGCATCACCGAGTGAAACAAGGCGGTATTTCTCGAGACGAGGGATCACAACCGCCCTGGCCAGATCCGCCGCGGATTCCGTATACCGCCCGAGACGCAGGTTCGCAAGACCTCGAAGATAGAGAGCGGCCCCGGCCTCCGGATGAACGGTCAGCACTGAATCCAAAACCGGAATACGCAGGGAGTCGGCGGAACCCGAGAGGAGCAGAGTTCTGATCGCCTCACCGGACTCCGGATGCTCGAGGGCAAGCAACCGCACGAGAGCGGATTCACTGTACCCGCGTGAAAGTTCCGCACAGGCTACCCGTTCGAACGCCTCCGCGGCTTCATCGAACCTCCCGTCGAGCCAGTAGCCATCGCCCGTAGTGATCAGCAGCGGCAGGAGGCGGCCCGGGGTTCCCCGTGCTCTGATCGAATCCGGGATCGTGCGCGCGGGGACCGTATTCCCCAGTCGAAGTTCACTCCGGATGTATCCCCCCAGTGCGGTCGCGCTCCCCCCCTCTTCGTAGGCAGACTGAAACAACAGAGATGCTGAGCTGAAATCCCCGCTCCGGTACAGCCGTCCCGCTTCGCCCAGCTTGTTCGCCGTGGTACGGGGGCAGGTCTTATCAAAAATCGGCGCACCCCGGAAAAACAGATCCACCCGGTCGAAAGAACCGTGGTCGGTAACCAACTCATCCAGCATCGCCTCCCATTCGGCCAGCAGGGCCGGCAGAGGCTTCCCAAAGACCGCTTCGTAGTTTCCCCACGCATACACACGACCGAGCCCTTCTGCACCGTAGCGGTCGGCAAGGTAGCGGCAGAATGATCCGGCCAGCACATAGCTGACCGAGGATGATTGCCGGACAAAGCTGAGCGATCCCATGATCAGCTCCATATCCGGTCTGACTCCGTGACGCAGCATGGCGGCCGCATGTTCATGCAATGTCTGTGAACCCCAGTCCCACTCGACCGCCATCGCAACCCCTTCCGTCAGTCCCGGATACAGACTTGCCTCCAGAAGCGGCACTCCGAGCGGCGCGGCGACGAGATGCACCATCTCATGCTTCATGACCTGCCGGATAGTTCCAGCGTCGAGATGCATTTCATCACTCCACGGCTTCGCGATGCTGGTTCTGCCGGCACCGATGAACCGGGCCTTCTCAGCGACAGACGGATAAACATAGGACTCCAGCCGGCGATCCACGTGTAAACCAAGAAACTTTTCGATCTGAAAGAGACGGAATTCATGTTCCGCCGCAAGCCAGCGGGCTTCCGAGAGAGAAAATGCCGAATCGGAGTAATATACCGTGACGCGGTCTGAAGAGATTCTGGAGCCAAGACTCGAACGGACATACTCCCCGTGTGTCTCAAACCGCAACTCGTCACGGAAGACAAACAACGAAACGCACATCAGCAACACCAGTGCGGCTTTTACTCGCCGCCCCGGCTTCAGTAGCTCCTGTATCAGGTCGATACCTTTCCGTCCGGTCGACCGCCCGGCGGGTCCCTCCGCGATCAGGAATCCGGCCCACCACAGGAAGAGACCGAGGCCGGCCGTGACAGCACGAAACAGCAGAAGTGTGCCTGTTATTTCCAGATTTTCATCGTAGGTCAGCCCGGGGAAGAACCCATAGAAGAAGTTGTACGAGTAGATGGCCGGAGTAGCGTAACCGAGGAACCCTGCGTACAGAAATGTGAGAGCAACGATCCCAAGAAAGATGGTCTTCGGGTGGTCGTAATGGGCAGAGACGAACAACGCCAGGCAGACACTGAACCAGACACTCACAACCGGGAGAAGAAGGAAGAACCCGATCCCGTCCGACCACGAACAGTTTCTGACGAACAGTGCGTTCAGGGAGATGACGCTCAGCGGGATAATCAGAAGTGAAACATCTTCTGCAAGGACACGCGGGAAACGGCCGCGCAGGCGGACTGTGCCCGCATCACCATCAGAAAGGGACGCACGAAATTGCTCAATCGCACTCATCCCGCTCACAACAGATGCAATGAGAGAAAACAGAAAGGAAAACTCAAATCCAAGATAGTTGACGAGCGGAACCCTGGTGCAGAGGAGCGCAACCAGAAGGTACAGGACGGCAACGACGCGGAATGAGACAGGGATGGAACGGATCATTGTTCAGAAGATCCGGTGGGTCGTCCCTCAGAATTCATCGCTGCGGGTACGTTCAATGTGTGCACCGAGTGCGGCCAGTTTCGTTTCGATTGCTTCATAGCCACGGTCGATGTGATACACTCTCAGAACCTCCGTCGTCCCTTCGGCAATGAGGCCGGCGATGATAAGAGATGCGGAAGCCCGCAGATCTGTCGACATGACGGTGGTGCCGGTCAGCGGTTTTCCGCCCCTGACAAGCGCTGTGTTGTTCCTTATCCGGATGTCGGCGCCCAGACGCGCCAGCTCCGGGACATGCTTGAACCGGTCAAGATAGATCGCGTCGGTGACGACGCTGCTCCCTTTCGCGTTGAGCATCAACGCGATCCATTGCGCCTGCATATCCGTTGGGAACCCCGGATAGATGGCGGTGGTTACGTCAACCGGTTGAAGCGTCTCAGGAGCAGAGAGCGTGATACAGTCGTTCTCCGTCCGCACGACACAGCCGGCTTCCCGGAGCTTGTCAGTGACCGCCGCCAGATGACCGGGAATGGTGTTGCGCAATGTCAGGTTCCCGCCGGTGACTGCAGCAGCGGTCAGAAATGTTCCAGCTTCGATCCTGTCCGGGATCATCGCGGCATCGGCAGCACTCAGCTCGTCAACACCTTCGATTTCCAGGCGGTTCGTTCCGGTGCCGCCAATCCGCGCCCCCATCGATTCAAGGAACAGCGCAAGCGCGGTGATCTCCGGCTCCACCGCCGCGTTCTCGATTACCGTGGTCCCCTTCGCGAGAACCGCCGCCATCAGCGCATTTCCGGTCGCGCCGACGCTTGAAACCTCGAACCTGATCCGGGCGCCTTTCAACCGGTCCGCTTCCGCAAGGATATACCCCCGCTTCAGTTCTATGGACGCACCGAGCTTCCTGAGGCTTTCGATATGAAGGTCAACCGGACGAGGGCCCCAGGCGCACCCTCCGGGCAGGGACACTTTCGCACGTCCATACCGCGCGACGAGCGGCCCGAGGACATAGATGGATGCCCGCATCTTCTTCACATGGGCATAGGGAGCCTCATGTTTCGAAACACCGAAAGAGTTGATAGTGAGAACACCGTTCGCGCGCGTGATTTCGACACCGATCGACCGGAGGAGGGTCGTCATCGTCTGGATATCCCTCAGCCGGGGAACGTTCGACAATTTGTAGTTCCCCGCCGCAAGAAGCGTCGCGGGCATCAGTGCCAGCGCGGCGTTCTTCGCCCCACTGACCACGACCTCCCCGGCAAGTCGCGCTCCACCCTGAATGATGAATTTGTCCATGAGAAAGACTTTATCGGTTGATCAAACGCAAATGTCTCCAAAAATGGAAGGAAAGTCAAACCACTGACAGACAGTGAAGAGGTATCACCGGCTCGGGTTGCCCGGCTTCAGACTCCTCGGTATATTACTGCATGAGAATTCTATTCCTGCTTCTGTCAATTCTGGTTATCATGCATGCTGCCGACGGACAGATTACGCTGCGGGATGACCTTGGCAGAAATCTTCACCTCGAGAGGCCGGCGCAGAAGATTGTCTCTCTGGCACCAAGCATCACCGAGACTGTCTGTGCCGTCGGCGCGATCGCCCAGCTGTCCGGAATCACCGACTATTGCAATTATCCGTCCGAAGTCCGCTCAAAACAGAGTGTGGGTGGGGTCGTAAACCCGAATATCGAGGTGATTGTCAGCCTTGAGCCTGACCTTGTCCTTGTCACACCGGAAGGCAATGTCAAAGACTCATTCTCGCTCCTGGAACAACTCGGCATTCCGGTATTCGTCACGAATCCGAGAACGCTCGAGGGAATCCGAAAGTCCGTTTCCGATATCGGCATTCTGACAGGTAACGAGGTGACCGCGGAAAGTCTTGTCACTGCAATGGAGACCGAAGAAGCCAGCCTTCGCCGGATGAATGAACCTACCCGGCGTCTGATGGTTGTCGTTGCTCTGCACCCGTTGATCGTCGCAGGCACAGGAACATTTCTTTCCGAGATGATCAATCTGGCAGGGGGTGACAACATTGCAGGGGGTTCGTCGCTTTCCTATCCTTCATTCAGCAGGGAAGAAGTCGTTGAAGCGGATCCGGAGGTGATCATCCTGAGCTCCGGTCTGCCCGGGGACCTTCGGGGATTGTTCCCTGAATGGAAGAGTGTCACAGCGCTCGCCCAACAAGCCGTCTGTACGATCGACGCCGATCTTCTGTCCCGGCCCGGGCCGCGGGTCCTGGAGGGGGTCAGGGCGATGCGGAGATGTATCGGAGGATCACAATGAAGTTCAGCCGAAAAACATTCTGACCGCGACAATCAGCATCAGAACGGCGAACAACCTGGTCAGAACCGAAGTCCTCATCCGGTGAGCCAGCGATGCCCCGAGGACGGCGCAGGGGACTGTACCGGCGATCAGCGGGAGCGAGTGGATGTAGTCGATGTAGCCCACCGTGAAGTTGCTGTACCGTTCAAGCCCGGGGTCTGAAAGCCCGCTGAAGAGGTAGCCGGCCGCAGCGCTGGCGGCGGTCAGTACGATCGCAGCACTGGAGGTTCCAATCGCTTTCTTCATCGGCAGCCGCATCAGGCCGTGCATCAGCGGAATCGAAACCACTCCGCCTCCCACCCCCGTCAGTGAAGACACACCGCCTGTGACAAGGCCGGTCAGGATCACGGCCGGCGGACGCAGGACGATTTCCTGTTTCTCTCCGTTCGCGCGCTGTTTGCCAAGAAGCCTGATCGCTGCAACGGCAAGGACCACCGAGAAGAGTTGCTCGAGGGTCCTTCCTGAAAGGACCGCCGCGACCTGGGCGCCGGCGAAGGCGGAGAGGATACTGATGATACCAATCAGCAGCGCTGCGCGGACAATGACATGCCCGTTCCGGTAGTGCCTGCTGGCCGAGGAGAGGGATGTAAGGATGACCACAAACAGGCTGGTACCAAGCGCAAGATGGGTAGCCACGAGGGAGGAGACATCCATCATCGAAGAATAAAAATAGAGGAGAATCGGGACCAGGATAATCCCGCCGCCGACACCGAAGAATCCTGCCACGAACCCGGCCCCGCCCCCGGCGAGAACCAGGAAGAGCAGTGTCCCGGCGTCCATTATCCGCTTATCTTCTTTCCGTATGCGACCGTATCCTGCAACAGGTGCAGGGCCGTCTCCAGCTGGACATCGCGTTCCAGCTGAGCTTCGATTCTCCCCTGCTCTCCATTCACCCGCGCGCTGAGCTCAACCTGAAGATGATAGGTAATATGATCCCGGAACCTCTCAAACGCCCGCTGTTTCTCCTCCTGCACTCTTTCTGACAGCCTGTTGATATCCTCCATCAGATGATCTGCATAGTGGAGTTCTTCCGCAGCGTCCCTGAGTTCCTTGATCGCTTTCTCCGTATTCTCCTCGAATTCAAAATCCTGCTGGTCGAGATATGTTCTGAAGGCGCGCACTGTTTCTTCCGTCACGCGCGGGTTCAGGTCCTCTTTCTGTTCAGCCACATACCCGTTCATGAACCGGAAGAACATCGCCTT
>JAOUDE010000058.1 GCA_029859455.1 Ignavibacteria bacterium
GGTCGATTTCCTGGCAACCGTTGCCCGGACCCATGGTGACCTGAATCTCCGCCGGGATGCGGTGTATTACCTCGGAGCGATCGGTAGTGACAGAGCCAGATCGGCCCTCCGGGTAATTCTACAGGGAAAATAGGCCACAGGGCTTTTTTTTTCTGCAACATCGCAACTTCTGCTACGTTTCATCATCGATCCGGTAGTTTCATTCACATGGATCGGTCCTTGACCTTCAACCATCAGATCATCGCAGTCTTACTTCTTCTCTCCGTCATCTCCTCCTTCCCGGGACCTGTGATTGCTGATGAAGTGCGGGCATTCCGCGCTCTCTCCCCGATTTCGGTCGACGGAAGTCTGAACGAGCAGGAGTGGCAGAAACCCGGCATTACCGGGTTCACGCAGAAGGATCCGGATGAGGGGAAGCCCTCGTCACAGAAGACAGAGGTCTGGGTCTGCTATGACAATGAGGCGCTGTACGTGGCAGCACGGTTGTACGATTCCTCCCCGGAGGGAATCGTCCGGAGAATCGGCCGTCGTGATGCCAACCTGGATGCAGACTGGTTCTACTTCGGGATTGATTCATATTATGACAAACGGACCGGTTTCTACTTCGGCGTCTACGCCGGGGGGACGGTTCAGGATGGAACACTGTTCAATGACTCCTGGGACGACGAATCCTGGGACGGGGTCTGGGATTCGGCAACACGCATCGATGACCTCGGCTGGACAGTGGAAATGAGAATCCCCTATTCCCAGATCCGGTTCCCGGAACAGGAAACGTACGTCTGGGGAGTGAATTTCGGCAGGAACATTGAACGGCTCAACGAAGAAAGTTACTACGTGATGGTCCCGAAGGAAGAAAGCGGATGGGTCTCGCGGTTCGCGGATCTGAAAGGGATCGAGCATATTGATCCGCCTCACCGGCTCGAGCTGCTCCCCTATGTTGCCTCGAGCGCGGAATTCATCCAGGCCGAGGCAGGGGACCCGTTTAACGATGGAGGGCAGTTCAAAGGCAACGCCGGACTGGATCTGAAGGTGGGGCTCGGCAGCAACCTCACAATGAACGCGACCATCAATCCGGATTTCGGCCAGGTCGAAGTGGATCCGGCGGTTGTGAACCTGACGCAGTTCGAAACATTCTTTGATGAGCGCAGGCCGTTTTTCATTGAGGGATCGAACTTCTTTTCGTACGGTTTCGGCGGCGCGAACAACAACTGGGGGTTCAATTTCGGGACTCCCGATTTCTTCTACAGCCGTCGCATCGGGAGATCACCACGGGGCGACGTGCAGCACGACGGATATGTTGATGTTCCCGGGAATACGAGTATTCTGGGGGCCGCGAAACTGACAGGCAAGCCGGCCAATGAATGGTCGCTCGGAACGTTGCATGCCGTGACAGCGCGCGAATACGGCCGAACCGACAGCTCCGGGACCAGATTCTCAGACGTCGTTGAGCCGCTTGCCTATTACGGGGTCCTGAGGTTGCACAGGGAGATCGACCGGGGAAGGCACGGCGTCGGCGTGATCGGGACCGCCGCAGTGTTTGATCTCAACGAGCCATATCTCACCTCCGCCTTCAACCGGAGTGGCTTCAGCGGTGGATTGGACGGTTGGACAACGCTGGATGACGACGGCGTATGGGTCGTTACCGGATGGACCGCTCTCTCTCACGTCACCGCCGCTCAGGACCGGATGGTCGATGTTCAGGAATCCTCACTCCGGTATTACCAACAACCGGACCAGTCGTACAAGCAGCTCGACAGCAGCAGGACCTCATTGACGGGATACGGAGGACGATTTGCTCTGAACAAGCAGAAAGGTGACTGGTATGTCAACAGCGCTTTCGGGTTCATGACTCCCGGTTTTGAAGTCAACGATCTTGGTTTTCAGTTCCGGTCAGACATCCTCAACGGACACATCGTCACAGGGTACCGGTGGTACACTCCGGACGGAACTTTCAGAAGGAAGATTGTGAACATTGCCGCATTCCGCAGCTACGATTTCGGCGGACGGCGGATCGGGGAAGGATACTTCCTCTTCGCAAACACTGAACTGATGAACTATTGGGGAACATGGCTCAATCTCGGATATAACCCCGCCACCGTGGATACGAGGAACACCCGGGGAGGGCCTGCGATGCGGACAACCAATGCTTACTTCACCAACATCGAAGTGTGGTCCGATTCGCGCAGTCCGATCGTTGCCAGCCTTGAACTGGGAGGTGGCCGGAGTGAATCCGGAGGATGGCGCTACGATATCGAGCCCGGTATCTCGTGGAAACCGGCTTCCGGATTCGACCTGAGTTTTTCACCGGGATTTACAAGGGATGTCACGATTGCCCAGTGGATTGACAATATCGACGATCCGACCGCGACGGCCACATACGGAGGCCGGTATCTGTTCGGCAGACTGGATCAAACAGAGATATCAGGTTCCTTCCGTCTGAACTGGACCTTCAATCCGAAGTTGAGTCTTCAGGTCTATCTTCAGCCGCTGATCTCCGTCGGTTCCTACGACGAATTCAAGGAACTTCGGCAGCCTGACACCTATTCGTTCAACATCTACGGAGAAAACGGTTCGACCATTGAAAAGGAAGGGGACGAATACCGGGTCGACCCGGACGGTCCCGGCCCGGCACCGGAGTTCCGTTTTGATGACCCTGACTTCAACTTCAAGTCGCTCAGGGGAAACATCGTCCTCCGCTGGGAATACCTTGCCGGTTCAACCATCTACTTTGTCTGGACTCAGGGACGGACTGATGAACAGAATCCCGGCAGTTTCAATCTCGGAACGGATGTCAAGAACCTCCTCTCATCGCCCACAGATAACGTTTTTCTCGTGAAAATATCCTACTGGTTCAACCCCTAGGATGTCAACCAAATCACAGATACAGATGTCTAACTGATTGCATGACAGGGTGTGGGCCGCGAGGTGGGTGGATACTGGTGTCAATACGCGGCCCACGCTTTGTATCGATAATCCAATCTGATCTCAGGAGAAATGATGAAATCGCTCATGGTGGCAGTCTTCTCTTCGCTTCTCGTCCTGATCCCGGCGAGCCTGGATGCCGGACAGGGACGGACGAAATATATCACAATCGAGACAGGCAGTGAAAACGGAAGCTGGCTCGGCGTTTCAATACAGGACATGACTCCGCGTCTGGCGAAATCAATGGAGGTCGAGACAAAACAGGGAGCCCTTGTCAATGATGTGATCGATGACAGCCCTGCCCGGAAGGCGGGCATCAAGGAGGAAGATATCATCATCGAGTTCGACGGACACGAGATCACCGATGCAGAAGATCTTGTCGACAGGGTCGGTGATCGGAACCCGGACGAAGAGGTCAGCCTGGTTCTCATGAGGGGAAACGAAAGGCAATCTCTCCTGGTTACCCTTGCGGAGCCTGCAGAGAAACATGTTGTTTCCTTCGGCCACATCCCCCCCATTGCTCCGCGCGTTCATGTCTTCATGAGCCATGCCTCTCTCGGTATCGAGGTTCAGGAACTTGGTGACCAGTTGTCCGAGTACTTTGGCGCTCCGCGGAATGAGGGTGTCCTGGTCACTGAAGTTGATGAGGAAAGCGCTGCCGCGAGAGCGGGCCTGAAGGCTGGTGACGTGATTCTCAAAGTGGGCTCGCAGACGATCAGGGAATCAGATGACATCTGGGACGAAGTAGAGGAGTATGAGAAGGGTGAGAACATCGACCTGGAGATCCTCCGGGACAAGTCGAGGGAGACCCTCACCATGGAAGTTGAGGAGACTCCGGGAAGATTCTGGTTCAAAGGTCCGAAGTCGGACATGCATTTCGATTTCGATCATGAATTCGATGATGAATGGTTTGAGCACTTTGATAAAGAGATCCGCTGGGAACAGGACAGGTCCAGGGGGAAGATGGAGCGCCTCCGGATTCACCTGAACGAAATCGGTGAACAAATCCGTGAATGGGGCCACTACCTGAAGGAACAATTCGGGGAAATCACCCGGGACAGCTGATCCGGAAACAGGCCTGCGCCCCCGTTCGAAACATCAGCCTGGCCCCTCCGTAAGAACAAAACAATGATCACCATGGAAGCCAATGGCACTCGGATGAGTGCGTTGTTTCAGTCCGTTTTGTTCACTATTTCCCGGAGGATCCTGCAATGCTGAAGAGCGCCCCCTTTCTCCTCACCCTTGTCTTCCTGCTGGCGCCAATCACTGCCTGGAGCCAGCCACAGAACATCACCACCCCTCCACCCAGCCCTGCTGCAACGGTCAGCCAGGGAATTGGCATGTCTGAAGTGACCATTGTGTACCACCGACCCGGCGTCAAGGACAGGGAGGTATGGGGAGCACTGGTTCCCTATAATGACGGAAAGCCAAACCCGTGGAGGGCCGGTGCAAACGAGAATACTACGATCGAATTTTCGACTGACGTCCTGATCAACGGAAAGAAACTTCCGTCCGGAACCTACGGCCTTCACATGATCCCGTCCCCGGAGAGCTGGACGATCATCTTCAACAAGAACCATACCTCCTGGGGAAGTTTCTTTTACAACCCGGACGAAGATGCCCTCAGAGTCCAGGTTACGCCTGTCGGCGCGCCTCACGAGGAGTGGTTGATTTACGGATTCGAAGACCTGACCCCGCTCGGAGCCACAGCCTATCTCCGGTGGGAGAAACTGAAGGTGCCGTTCCGGATCGAACTGGATGGAGGACACGCGTCCATTGTTCAGAGCCTGCGTGACCAACTCAGAGGACTTCCGGGCTTCTTTTCACAGGGATATATCGCCGCCGCACAATACTGCGCAAACAACAATGTGGAGCTTGACCAAGGCTTGAAATGGGCTGACCAGGGGGTCTCCAACGGAGGTGGTTTCAATGCACTCACCGTCAAGGCCCAGATTCTGGAAAAAACCGGGAAGGCGAGCGAAGCCACAGAGATCATGGACCAGGCTCTGATTCAGGCGAATGAAAACGAGCTGAACAACTACGGATACCAGCTGTTGAACCAGGGAAAGACCACTGAAGCGGTCGAAATCTTCCGGGAGAACGTTAAGCGTCATCCGGACTCATGGAATGTCTACGACAGCCTCGGAGAGGGGCTTGATCTGACCGGTGACACCCGGAGCGCCATCAGCTATTACCAGAAAGCTCTTGAGAAGAACCCGCCGGAACCTCAGATTCAGAGGATCAACGGCGTGCTGACCACCCTGCAAAAGAAACTCTAGAATTCAGAAAGTGGATCCTGAGCCGGGATTCCGTGCCGTAAGGCGCGGCTCCCGGCTTTTCTTTTGCCCGGGAATGCTGTCGAGGGCCGGTTGTGAGAGTGCCTATCTGTTCGTATGTTGTTCATGATTTCGCTCTCGTGGTGTAACGGATAGCACAACAGCCTTCGAAGCTGTTTGTGGGGGTTCGAGTCCCTCCGAGAGCACGATATGAATTGACGATTGGATCATCGGGTCATTTGATCATTTGGGGTTATCAAGCAGACCTGCCTCCCTTTCTTCCCACCAGCTCCTGAACTGACACGATAATCATAGTTATCACGGTCAAGGGTATTACGAAGTAGAGCATGACCTGATTCAACCGCGGCAGGGCGTCATGCTGAGCGGCATCCAGTAAAAGATATAGGGTATAGGCCGCGTAGTATCCTAGCAGGAACACTCCCTCCAGGCGACTAATCACCCCCCCTGTAAAAAACACCGGCAGGCAGGCAAATGCCACCGCGATCATCACAGGTATGTCAAAACCGATGGCGGCCTCAGGAAGAGCAATCCCGCCCGGCGCTATGACACCGG
Source organism: Ignavibacteria bacterium (assembly GCA_029859455.1). Taxonomy (GTDB): domain Bacteria; phylum Bacteroidota; class Ignavibacteria; order UBA10030; family UBA6906; genus JAOUDE01. The sequence goes on from JAOUDE010000058.1 coordinate 5,772, forward strand.
AGATTCCAAGAACACACATGATGTTAAACATGTTGCTGCCAACGACATTCCCTACCGCGATATCGCGTTCGCCGCGAACGACAGCGACGATGGAAGTGACTACCTCCGGGAGAGACGTTCCTGCGGCGACAATGGTTAGTCCGATAATCAGCTCGCTGACGCCCAGCCGTTGGGCCAGGATAACAGCACCATCGACCAGCCAGCCAGACCCGACCACCAGCATCGAGAGGCCAGCGATAACGAGGAGCGCGTTCATCATCCAGCTGTCTTTCGTCTCTCCGTTTCTCCCCTTCTCAGGTCCATCTTCATCCCTCGCAGAGAGATGCTCCCCGCGACTCTGCCTGAACAGGAAGATGACATAGACGACCAGACAGATGACAAGCACCAGACCGTCGATCCGGCCGATGCTCCCGTCAACCGAAAGCAACAGGACCAGTAATGACAGAAGAATCATCAGGGGAACGTCGAATCTCACCAGTTGGACAGACACCACAAGGGGTGCCACGACAGCTGAGAGCCCGAGAGTGAAGAGAACGTTGAAAATGTTGCTTCCAACAACGTTCCCCGCGACAATGCCACCTTGTCCGGACAACGCTGCTTCAACACTGACGGCAAGTTCAGGGGAGCTCGTCCCAAACGCAACCACCGTAAGCCCGATGACGAGAGGCGACACGCCGAAGGACGACGCCATTCTGGACGCGCCCTTCACCAGGGCCTCAGCGCCAACAATAAGGAAAGCCAACCCGAGGAGGAACAGGAAGATAGTCATCCGGAGAAACCTGTATCAAGAATCTATCGTTGTTTGAAATCGAGCACAGTCTATCCGGAATCCCGACTGAATTCAAACGAATCGTGAACAGACTGCGCGGCTGTCGATGGCATTGTTGCCCGTGTCAATCTGCCGGAAGGAGGAGAAAGTAATCAAGAGATCTGTAGAAAGTCAATGAGCGGAGGTTGCCGGACCACGTGACCGGACCGACGACCGCACTCCTCTTGACTCCGGCACGCCGTTTCTCTATCATGCGGCAGGTTCACAGACATTAACACCATTGAGGATCCGATGACCGACGACGAACGGTGGATGGAATCTGCGTTCCTTGAAGCAGAGCAGGCTTTTAAGCGAAAAGAAGTGCCGGTTGGGGCGATTGTGATGAAGGATGGAAAGGTCATCGGCCGCGGGTATAATCAGACGGAAACGCTGAAAGACCCGACAGCCCACGCCGAAATGATCGCGATTACCGCAGCAGCCATGCATATCGGCAACCACCGGCTCGAAGGGTGTACGCTGTACGTAACGCTCGAGCCATGCCCGATGTGTGCCGGGGCGATCGTGCTTGCGAGGATTTCACGGCTTGTCTACGGAGCTCCCGATCCGAAGGCGGGGGCCTGCACGACCCTGTACAAGATCACTCAGGACAGCCGCCTCAATCATCAGGTCGACCTGACCGGCGGCATTCTGGAACCACGGTGCAGTACAATTCTGAAAGATTTTTTCGGGAAGATCAGAGGAAAGACGATGGGAAAGCCGGAGATGAACTGAGAGAACGCTTCAGGAATTTGTGCGTTTTCTCATTTGGTGATTTGATCATTTGGGTTTGAAATGATCAAATGATTCAATGTTTAATTGACAAAATGCTTCTGTGTTTCACTTACTCGCCTTCAGTTTCTCCGCCATCGCCGCGATCTTCAGCTGTTCGATCAGTTCCCCGACCTGTCCGTTGATGATTTCTGAAAGGTTATAGAGGGTAAGCCCGATCCTGTGATCGGTGACGCGGTTCTGGGGAAAATTGTACGTGCGGATCTTGTCGCTGCGGTCGCCGCTTTTCACCATCGACTTCCTCAGCGCAGCGACATCGCCGACCTGGGATTCGATCATCATCTCGTACAACCGGGCACGGAGCATCTTCATCGCCCGTTCACGGTTCTGGAACTGTGACCGCTCCTGTCTGCACGCGACAACAACGCCCGTTGGCATATGGGTGATCCGGACTGCCGTTTCCACCTTGTTGACGTTCTGCCCCCCTTTACCGCCTGAACGAAACGTATCCATCTGAAGATCCGAGGGATTGATTTCGATGTCGATTGTTTCTACTTCCGGGAGGACCGCTACGGTCGCGGCGGATGTGTGGACCCGCCCCTGTGCTTCCGTTTCGGGGACCCGCTGGACCCGGTGAACGCCGGACTCGAATTTCATCGATCCGTACACATCCTGTCCGCCCAGGGAAAAGGAAATTTCCTTGAACCCTCCCTTCCCCGCATCACTGAAATCCAGCAGTTCACATTTCCACCCCTGCAGTTCGGCGAACCTGGAATACATCCTGTAGAGGTCAGCGGCAAACAGGGCAGCTTCCTCGCCCCCGGTCCCCGACCTGATCTCCATGATCACGTTCCGGCTGTCATTCGGATCTTTCGGAATCAGCAGGGTTTTCAGCTCCTCTTCGAGCCTCACAAGCTTCTCCCTGACTTCCTCCAGTTCACCGAGTGCAAGCTGTTTCATCTCAGGATCGGAAGATCCGTTGATGATCTCCTTCAGCCCTGCCAGTTCATCCTGGGCCTTCCGGTAGCGCTCATACGCTTTGACGATCGGCGTAAGGTCCTTGTGTTCCTTGCTCAACTCGCGCAGACGATCCTGGTTCCCCACGACCTCAGGGTCCCCGAGAAGTGCTGTAATCTCCTGGTATCGTTCCCGTACCTCTTCCAGCCGATCCAGCATTGTCAGACCGCCAGTTTTGATGTGACTGATTCCATCGCGTCCTTTTCTTCTTCCTGACCCAGAGCTGCCCGCAGGGCTACGATCGCAACCTCCAGCTGATCCGGAAGCGGCTCACGGGTCGTCACCCTCTGGAGCCAGAGTCCGGGCGCCGCGACGATCTTCCCGGCTATCGTTCCGCTCTTCTTTGCCGATATCCGGATGAATTCGTAGGAAATCCCCCCGACAAGAGGAATCAAAGGGAGGTGGGTGCCAAGCCGCAGGAACAGGGTCAGTTCGCCAAGCCAGAGCATCAGGATCGTGTCGAGAACGCTGAACAGGAGGATCGACGAAACCATAACAATGAGGAGAAAACTGGTGCCGCAGCGGGGATGAAACCGTGACTGCCGGGCGGCGGACTCCACCGTCAGCGGTTCTCCCTTCTCAAAAGCAAAGACCGCCTTATGCTCGGCACCATGATACTCAAACACCCGCCTGATCTCTTTCGAGAGCGAAATCAACGAGAGATATCCGAGCAGGAGCGCGACCCGAATACCTCCTGCAGTCAGGTTGAACAGAAGTGCCTGCTGGTCAACATCGAACAACAACGAGGTCAAAACAAGCGGGGTCGCAAAGAAGATCGTAATTCCGACGAGAAGCGAAAGCGCCACTGTGAGTCCAAGGCGCCACGAATTCTCTTCTTTTGTTCCGGTCTGACCAGCGGTGCCCGGTTCCTCCAGCGAGACTTCGGCCGAGTAATTCAGCGTCCTGATTCCGATCACGGTCATCTCGATCAATCCCAGTGCCCCGCGGAGGAGCGGCCGCTTCAGCATCGGGAACCGCGCTGCCAGAGACCGGAATGTCTCTTTCCTGATCACGATGGTCCCGTCTGACCGTCGGACGGCAGTCGCAACAGCCTCGCCCGAACGCATCATCACTCCCTCGATCACTGCCTGACCACCGACAGGGCTCACCGGTGCTTCATTGTTCTGCTCGCGCACGCGTTTCTCCATTAAAATTCCAGCTAAATTACAATTTTTTCCGGTCAGTTCCCATTGTCCGGACCCAGAGGGATATTGAAGCGAGGAAGGAAGATCAACGGAAACTGGTCCCGACAACATCGTGCAACCGCTACCCTTCCGAGATCGGGAGATCAGGCGGTTCCTGTTTGGGTTGACGATTGAAGATCGACCTCATCGCTTTCAGCTCGGAGGGATCGAAAAATCTCAGGAGGCGGAGGAGCACCAGTGCCATGAAAAGAAGTCCTGTATGCCAGATCGCCGGGGGGATGGGGGGTGATACGAACAACCCGGCAACGTATGTCACAGAGCCGACGAGTACAATGAGAGAGATTCTTCCCCATTCGTAGCGAACCGGAGACACCCGCTGAGAAAACGCGAACATCAGAATCGCCATGACGGCATAGCTCAACAGTGTGGCGATCCCTGCACCGTTCATCCCGAATGCCGGAATCAGGAAAAAGTTCGAGGCGATGTTGACCGCCGCCCCGCCAATGGTGACGACCGGAAGCAGTGCCGTCTTCTTCTCGAGATAGAGTCCCGCGGAAAACACGGTCGATATGCCAAGAAACATGTAACCGATCAGCACCAGGGGAACAACACCATACCCTCCCCAGTAGGAATCCGGCAGGACCGAATATCCGAAAAGAAACGGTGTCTTGATCAGACCCTCGAGGAAGAAAGTCAGGAACAGAAACAGTCCGGTCATCGCCAGCAGAAGGTAGGTCAGCACTCTGGCAAACATCTCTTTCGAGCTCGCCTCATTGCCCGCACTGAAGAAGAACGGCCTCCAGGCGAACTCGAACATCGACACGATCAGCATCATGAAGATCCCGAGGCGGTAGTTCGCCTGATAGATGCCGACCGTTGCCGCATCGGTCAACGCCTCCAGAATCGGCCGGTCGATCACCTGCAAGGCGATCGCCGCCAGTCCCGCAGGAAGCGTCGGCAACCCGTACGAGATCAGCGCGCGAAAGAGCGGGCCGGACCATGAGGGAGCGAAGTTTATCAGAACCGTCGGCAGAAGCAGGAGGACAACAAACGATGATGCAATCGCACCTGCCAGAAAGATGCCGTCCATTTCCATTTCAAGAACGACAAGGAACCAGACGACACAGAGAACGTTCACAACAATGCCTGCGACGCGAATGAAAGCGAACTGTTTCGCTTTTCTGTCCATCCTCAGGACCGCGAACGGAACATGGCTGATCGCATCCAGGAAAAGAATCAGAGCGGAGTAACGGACGAGGGATCCATGGGCAGCTCCGGCACCTGTTGCGACAGCGATGGCATCCGAAGAGAACCAGATTGCGGCGGAGAAGAGCAGGGAGGATCCGGTCACCGAGATGAACGGCACTGAAAAGACATCGCG
>JAOUDE010000373.1 GCA_029859455.1 Ignavibacteria bacterium
CTCCAACACCAGTTCGGGATTCCTCGGCGTCTACCGGTCGACCGACAGTGGGGACTCCTGGAACCTGAGGGCGAACAGCCCGAATCTTCTTGGCTGGTCACTGTCCGGAAGCGATACGGGCGGTCAGGGCTGGTACGATCTTGCGATTGCCGTTTCGCCTCTCGATCCGGAAGAAATCTACACCGGCGGCGTCAATATCTGGAAGTCCGTCAACGGGGGCTTGTCCTGGTCGATCTCCAGCATGTGGTATGCGGTGGGTGGTGTCGCCACCGTCCATGCCGACCAGCATGATCTGTTCTTCGTTCCGGGAACCGGTACTCTTTATGCGGGGAACGACGGGGGGGTCTACCGAACCACGGACGGAGGGGATGACTGGGACTGGCTCGGGGAAGGCTTGAGGATTACTCAGTTCTACCGCTTTGGCAATTCACCTACTGATCCGGACAAGGTTCTGGCCGGCGCACAGGATAACGGAACGAAACTCGCTGACGGTTCTTTCTGGTCCGACCATATCGGCGGCGACGGGATGGAATCGCTGATCGACTATTCGGACCCGCTGATCATGTACGGTACGATTTATTATGGCTCGATCTACAGAACGACGAACGGAGGCGCGAACTGGACAACGATTACTAATGGAATCAGCGAAACTGGTGGGTGGATCACGCCGTACGTCATCGATCCGGTTGATCCGTTGACACTGTATGGGGCCTACCAGCATGTCTGGAAGACCACCAACAGAGGCGCAACATGGTCCATCATCTCCAACTTTGCAGTCGGGACCCTCTCACACCTCACAATTTCTCAGTCAGATCCCTCCACTATGTATGCAGGCAATGGCGGCTTCCTGTTCAGGACAACCGACGGCGGGGCAACCGACTGGGTTCAGATGACCCGTCCACCCGGTTTTGGAACGATTACAGATATCGAAGTTCATCGGACTGATCCGAATCATATCTGGGCGACACTCTCCGGATATTTTGACGGGCAGAAAGTGTCCGAATCGCTTGACGGCGGGTTGACGTGGACGAACATCTCAGGAACTCTCCCGAATATCCCAACCAACTGCATTCTGTATCAGAACGATTCGCCGGACAGGGTGTATGTCGGAACCGATCTCGGTGTCTGGTACCGGGACATGACGATGACGGACTGGGCTGAGTATAATGACGAGCTTGCCAATGTCACAGTGACTGAGCTCGAAATGCAGTATGCAACCAACAAGCTCCGGGCTGCGACGTTCGGAAGGGGGGTGTGGGAGTCGGACGCGGTGCTGTCCTCGTCGGTGACCTGCGATGAGTTCGATTCATTTCTGGCCCGGTGCAACGGGAATGGAGCGGTACAGGCGATGGTTCTTCTTCAGAATTCGACACAGTTCGCCGGGGAAACGATCAGTTTCCTTGTCGACTCGACGGTCCATCATGTGGAGCTGATGACCAACGGCATCCATTCCATCGGTCGGCTGGGGGTTCCGCATGCCGGGATCGGGAATCATTCAGTGACGCTGATCGACCCGGTAGGATGCTATGGCCCGGTCGAGGTAACGTGTTCGAGCGAACGAAGCGGTTCACAGGGAACCTTCGATGAGCTCTGGTCGGACGCTGAGCAGCACTTCACCATTTCCGCCGAAACAGTCCCGAAGCAAACGCGGTTGATCGGGAATTATCCGAATCCGTTCAATCCTTCCACGACGATCACCTTTGAACTGGCAACGGATGAAGTTGTTTCCGTTCGGATATTTGATCTGCTCGGAAGGGAGGTTGCAGGAATTGTTGATGAGGCCCTTCAGCGCGGGACCTATACCCGGCAGTGGAACGCCGATGCTATGGCCGCAGGAGTCTATCTGTTGCGGATGCAGGCCGGATCGGTCGTGGAAACGCACAGAATCGTCCTGCTCCATTGAGGAAGCGCCCGGCATGAGGGTAAATCATCACTCTTTGCCTTGCTCTTTCAAGTTGCATTCGATACCTTATCAGAGATGACACGTGCAGGGAACATACTGGGTCTCGGCCTCTGCCTGTTGATACTCCTCGTCTCCGTCCCGTTTCACAATGGCGGACATGATGCGTCAGGGTATACAGATTGCCATCAGTGTATCCTCAAGAGTAATCTTGCCTCTGCCTGCTTCAGCTTCGCGACCGATCAACTCATGAGTATGGCGCCGCAGGTTGAATTTACCTGCCTTCCTCAGTCGATACCCATTGCGGATCTCCTCAGAGGATTCCCATCACAGAACAAAGCCCCTCCTTCCATCACACTGTAGTTACCGTTCTTCACAGCTTCGTTTCAAGCTGGTCAGTCGCGGATTGTTTCATTCCGCTGACCGATCAGGCCGAAGTTGCGCGATCTGCATAACAGTGTGAGGACTCATGAATCGGACAAATTCCTTTTGGCTGTCAGTTTTTCTGGCAGTAGTCGTTCCCTCTTCTTCATCCCATGCCGGACCGTCGAATACTCAGGCCGGAGGGGATACGAGTGCTGTTGTTGACTCCCTTCTCGTGAAGCAGCTGGAGGAAGAAATGGAACGGCCCTCTGAAACAGTGTCGACTGTCTCTGCCACAAGGACGGTGGGACTCACCAATCCGGAAATAAGCGCCATTGCCGATCTGCGTGCCCTGTACCGGACACCGGCCGAGCGGCATTTCGACTTCGAATTCCA
>JAOUDE010000059.1 GCA_029859455.1 Ignavibacteria bacterium
CCACTGTCCCGTACGCCTCAATCCGCAGATCATCCTTCGGGACCCGTTGTCCGCCGAAGAGGCCTGTTTCGCCCTCATCTCCCCTCCTGGTATATATCTTCATAAGCGATGCAAGTCCACTGATTGTGTCATCGAACGCTCGCGCCGGGATCTGTTTCAGATTCCGGCATGACGAGCACGAGTCGGCCTCCGTCAGCGGCAGCCGCAAGGATCATCCCCTGGGAAACAAGACCCCGGATCTTTGCAGGCTTGAGATTTGCAACCAGAACCACAGATTTGCCCACGAGGTCCGTCGGATCATACGATTCCGCGATTCCCGCAACCACCTGACGTTCCTCGCCGTCGAGTCTTACCAGCAGTTTCAGGAGTTTCTTCGCGTCCTCGACTTTTTCACACGCAATCACCCTGGCGACCCGAAGATCGATCTTCTTGAAGTCATCGATCGATATGTGTGAATCTTCGGGTTGCGGACTCGCCTCGGCTGCTTCTTTGACAGCAAACGGTTCTCGTTCCTTTTCGATCACGTCGTCCTCAATTCGTGAGACAATCGGTGTTGGTGTTCCCAGCGTGTGCTGTTCCTGGAGTTTCAGTTCTCCCGCATGGTCCCACGCATTCCCCCCCGGGGCTTCGAGGTTGAGCATCGCCATCATCCGGCCGGAGGTCGAAGGACACACGGGCGAGATCAGTATTGCCAGGGTTCGAATGAGCTGCAGACTCAGATTGATCGTCGTCATACATCTCTCCGGATCCGCCTCGATGCTCTTCCATGGTTCCGAATCGTTGAAGTACTTGTTCGCCCTCCGGGCCAGGTTCATGATCTCCAGCAGTCCGTCCCGAAACCTGTATTCCTCGAAATACCTTCCCGCGGTGACAGGGGCCTTCCGGACTTCCTCGAGCAGGGCACGGTCGTGCTCATTCAACGCTGACCGTGGCGGTACGACACCCCCGCATCGGGCATGTGCAAATGTCAGCGTTCTGTGGACATAGTTCCCGAGAATGGCCAGCAGCTCGTTGTTGTTTCGTGCCTGGAAGTCTTTCCAGTAGAAATCTGAATCCCTGTACTCCGGCAGCGCTGTTGCAAGATAATACCGGAGCGGGTCGGCAGGAAACCTCTCAAGGAAGTCCTGGACATCGATCCCCCATCCCCGACTTTTTGAGAACTTCTGGCCTTCGAAATTGAGGAATTCGTTTGCAGGCACGTTCTCAGGGAGGACGAACTGTTCCCTGTGCCCGTCATTCCACGCCATCAGCATCGCAGGAAAAACGATGCAGTGAAACACAACATTGTCTTTTCCGATGAACGCTACATATTTTGTCGATGGATCATGCCAGAAGTGTTTCCAGGAATGCGGCTTTCCCTGCTGTTGAGCCCAGTCCTTCGATGCGGAGACATATCCCAGGACAGCATCGAACCACACATACAGAACCTTTTTTTCATACCCTTTGAGCGGAATCCTGACCCCCCAGTCAAGGTCTCTTGTCACAGCCCGGTCCTGCAAACCTTCCTGAAACCAGCTTCGACAGTAGCTCAGGACGTTTTCCTTCCACCCGTCCCGCTTGTCACGCTCCGCGATATACTCCTCGAGCCTCTTCTGATACTTTCCGAGGGGAAAATACAGATGTGCCGTTTCACGAAAGACCGGCTTCCCTCCGGAGATCTTGCTGCGCGGGTTGATGAGATCCGAGGGGTTGAGATACGAGCCGCACTGTTCACACTGGTCTCCACGGGCGTTTTCGCTGCTGCAGACCGGGCATGTCCCTTCGACGTACCGGTCGGGGAGGAACATTTCAGCTTTCTCGTCATAGAAATGGCGTTCCGTCTTTTCTGTGAGGATTCCCCGTTCGTGGAAATCAACAAGGAAACTACGCGCGGTCTCGTGGTGCAGGGGAAGGGACGTTCTCGAATAGGTATCGAAACTCATATCGAACGCCCGAAACGCCTCATGATTCTGTGCATGGTATCGGTCGACCACCTGCTGCGGGGTGATCCCTTCCCTGTCCGCAGAAATGGTAATCGGGACACCGTGCTCGTCCGACCCGCAGACAAACAGGACGTCACGCCCTTTGAGGCGCTGGTACCTGGCATACATATCAGACGGAAGGTATGCGCCAGCCAGATGACCAAGATGGATCGGGCCATTGGCGTACGGCAGGGCCGCTGAAATCAGTATTCTTGCAGAATCCACTATGCAGTAGTCAAGAGAATGGAACGTTTCAATTCGATCGAAAGGCGAACGAGAACCAGTGGAATGTATCCATTTCTTCTCACAAGGGAAACAGCCCCGTCCAACCGACCAAGGATGTCCGGATAGTTGACGGCGGGGAAACGATCGACAAATCTCTTAATCGACTCGCTCTGATCCACATTGAGGATCTCTCCTCCCTTGCTGTGGACCAGCGTATCGCGAAACCAGAGGGCGATAAGGTTAAGAAACCGAACAACCAGTTCGCGATCCTTTTGAGCCGATAGTTCATCGATTCGCTTCATAAGGGGTGAGAACGAATTGCCCATCATCAGCCTGACGAACTCAAGAGCCTGTTGCCGCTCCTCTGCCATATCCTCGCCCAGGAGTTCTGAGGCCCGCCGGAAACTTCCCATTGCGAGATGTGCCACCAGCCTGGCATCTGTCTCGTTCGCCAATCCGTCGCTGACCAGTCGTCCTGCAATTTCCGCGGGGCCCAGCGGGTCGAACTGAACACTGTGGCATCGTGAACGGATCGTCGGCAGCAGCCTCTCCGGAAACATGCTCGTGAGAATAAACAGCGTTTCGGTCGCGGGCTCTTCCAGGGTCTTAAGCAGCGCGTTCGAAGACTGCTCGTTCATTTCGTCGGCGCGTGAAATGATCACAACGCGGCGGTTCGATCCCATTGTGCTCATGACTGATTCGCGACGGATATCCCGAATACTGTTCACCTTGATCACCGTCGCCCTCGGGACGGAGATCCGGTGGTACGGATTCACTCCCTTCAGGCGGATCTGCTCCCGGATGGCATCAACTTCCGGTCCAGAGAGCTTCTCCAATGGATGGTCTCCTTTCCCTTCATCTTTGCCCACCGGGAGGGAAAACACGAGGTGAACGTCCGGGTGCTGAAGTCCCGCAAGCTTGAGGCACGACGGACACTTTCCACACGGGTCGAAATCGCCTTTACGGCAATGGATCGCCGCGGCGAGTTGAATCGCCATCGCATCCTTCCCGACCCCGTCGTCCCCCTGAAACAGATAGGCATGGGCGAGACGCCCCGTTTTCAGCAGGACGAGAAGCTGGGCCTTGACCCGCTCCTGTCCGATGACTGATTGCCAGATCACAAAGCCTCAGAATGCATGACCTATTCCGAAATGCAGGACGCCGCTGCTGACGGTCTCCTGGAAAAATTTTCGTTGCGTGATCCATCGTTTCATCGGATCGGGGTAGGCGGGATCGTACACCCTGATTCCGAAATCGATTCGGAAGGGCCCGAAGAATGTATCATAGCGAAAACCGAGGCCGGTCGCCAATGCGACATCCTGAAGCCGGTACTCCTTGATCACCGGCCACACATTACCGAAATCAAGAAAGGCCACAACCCAGGTGTGGTCAAGAAGGTCATCACGCAGGGAGCGGAAGAGGTTGGTTCTCACCTCGAATGTTCCCTCCAGCGCAAGGTTGCCTCCGAGTTCCGGCACACCGTTCGCAATCAACCCTCTGGAGCTCCAACCACGGACACTGCCGCCGCCACCCGCAAAGAAACGGTGCGTCTGAGGAATAACCCTTGATGTATCGGAGCGACTTTCACCGTATTTTTCTTCAAAACCACCTTTGAGCTTAACAGCGAATATCGAGAACCGGTCATGAGTCAGGTCAAAAAACCATCGGCCAAGGACCACCACTCGATAGAACTGAGTGAAGGGAACCCCCGGTTGAGCCTCCTTCAGAAGGAGCGGCAGCAGTCCCGACTCCTCAAGGGTGATTGAATGAACAAAACCTGCCGAGGGAGAAAAAAGATCGTTGGTCTTGTCGCGCTGCAACGTAAAGGACAGAATCGAGTTGAACTGGACATCCTTTTCGAGAACGAGGAGGGCATTATACTGACGGAGAATGTCAGGATCTGACAGGTCCAGGTCAATGGCGGTATTGCGCTGAAGTCTGACTCTCTGGAGGGTCCAGTCAAGATATCCGTTGGTATAGACTCCAAAACGGCTTGAGAAACCGAACGAGTTCTTCACAATCTCCTGTCGGTACAGCTTTTGTTTGTCCATGATCATGGAGAACGTCCAGCTCCCCTTGATTTTGTTGGTGAAGATGTATGGCTGGAGAACCTCGAAACTCAGATCGAGATTCGAGACTGCTTCGGAATTTACATCAAAATAATTCGGGAACTCCCTCAGCGTCTGAGTTCTGAACCTCAGCCGCGCGGTGAACGTTCTGGCACCTCCCAGAAAGTTCCTCTGCAGATACACAAGACCGGTACCGATGTTGAATGCTTTGTCCTCGTCGCTGATTGTTACCTCGGGAAGTAGTTCATGTTTGTCGGCCGGCCGTACCGTGACCATGGACGGGACTTCATCCGCCGCCGTGCTGTCATGAGGGATCTTTGCTTCCACCGTTGCCTGCGCAAAAACACCCAGACGGTTCAGGTTCCTCTCGCTCTCCCCCTTTCTTTCTTCGCTGTAGAAATCCCCCTCACGATAGTCGAGCTGTTTGAACACAATGTCGTTGTCAACCCATTCATCTTCAGCCCCCTCCTGGACGATGTCGATCTCCCCGAATCGGTAACGGTCGCCCGGATTAAAATGAAGGGTGACAGAATAGTCCCCGCTGCTCAGCGCACGTGCTGCGAGGGAACTGTCGCGGACCAGGATATTGTTCGGATACCCTTCGTTGGCCAGGACCCTCCGGACGCGTTGGATCTCCCCCTCGATGATCGATTTGACGAATGGCTCGCCGGGATAGATCAGTGGATCGTCCTCGATACCCGCCCATACTTCACCTGCAACATTGAGCAGCCCTGCATAGTGCACCGAATCGACGAGAGAACGGTAGCCTTCATCGATCAGAATGTGAATGGCGACTGAATTGTCTTCTGCATCGAACACGACCGCCGTATCGACACGGACGGACGCAAAGCCGTGGTCCTCGTAATGAACCCGGATCGCTTTCAGGTCGTCTGAGAATGTGAGAGGATCGAGATACTTCCGCCCGTTCGCAAAACTCTCACTGATCGAATGGAGGAAGAGGCCGAAAAAACCGGAGGATTCGCGGGTGGCCATGAGATCGAGGAGTTCACCGTCGCTGAATGTGTCGTTGCCGGTGAAATCGAGCGAGGAAATTTCAATCCGGTCGGAGGGATCCTGTCCGAGAGCGGTTGCCGTCACAGCAACGAGGGCCCATGCCGCCACTGCTATCAACCAAACCCGCCAACTCTCGTGTCTCGTAGAGGTCACACCCAGCCAGTCATACATCATTGGTCAAACAAAAAAAAACCAGCCGTTTCGACTGGAATTTTCAATACTAGGAATTTTGCAAGCGATTGTCAATGGACGATCAGTATTCTCCTTCGTCTTCAAAGAAGAAATCTTCGTCTGTCGGGTAATCCGGCCATATCTCGTCAATGCTCTCGTAGACCTCGTCGCTGTCTTCCAACTCCTGCAGGTTCTCGACAAGCTGAATCGGAGCTCCCGTTCTGGTCGCATAGTCAATCAGTTCTTCTTTCGAAGCGGGCCACGGAGCATCCTCGAGATACGAGGCAAGTTCCATTGTCCAGATTGCGACTGACTTTCTCTTCATATCCACAGATCCTGTCGACTCATACGCTGCCGGCGCTACCGTAACGAGACCGCCTGGAGTTCTGCCTGAAAGGAGGCAGCATCCACATCGTCGAAGAAATAATCAACCGGATTCATCTTTCGCCCCCAGCGTCGCACTTCATAATGCAGGTGAGGGCCACTTACCAGACCGGTTCGACCGCTCCGTGCGATGATGTCCCCGCGGGTGACCTTCTGACCCGGTTTGACCAGTGTTTTGGAAACATGTGCATACAGAGTCGAATAACCGTAACCATGGGAAACCTCGACCACCGTTCCGTAACCTCCTCTGGTCCGTCCGGCATACCGGACAACGCCATCGGCGGCTGCATAGATGTTCGTTCCCACATCAGCGATGATGTCGATCCCCTCGTGCATTCTTCGAATCCCGAGAACAGGGTGAATTCTCATTCCATACCCGCGAATCGAATAACGTCCCGCAATCGGCTTGATCGACGGGACGTGCGCAAACATGGTCTTGTTGTCCTGGTACTGGCGGTAGATTTCTTCGTAGCTGTTCTTTTGAAGTTGGACTTCTCTTGTCAACTGATCGAGCAGCAATCTCGAGTTGCTCAGTATTTCATTCGCTTCTCCGCTGATATAGGAAAGGTCGGCTGAACTCTGTGAACCTCCAACACCGGCCGTCCTCGTATCCTCATCCAGGGGAGTCAGGTCCACTACCAGCCTGAGATCATTTCCCCGGTCCGCCAATCCGTCTATCTCCTGTTCCAGGTCAGCCATCCTGTTCGACATGACGAGCAGCTGTTCCTTCAGGACACTGTTCTCTGTTGACAGCAGGGAAAGCTGGTTGTAGCCGAGACCGAGGATGTCATTCGCCGAGTGGTTGGCAATCAGCAGGGTACCGACAGTGACAAGCCCGATCAGAATGCCGAAGACGCCAACCCTTGTCCGGAAAAACCTGACTTCCCGATAATCGAGCGCATCTGTCAGAACAAACACACGTCGCCGTCTGAATGATGCCATCTTCCTGATTATTCCCTTCAAATAGTCGCTCATTTGTCCTATTTCTCTCAAAAACCAGACCAAAATGGAGGTTCACTCATTTCTGCTCAAGTTGCGCAATAATAATCAAACGCGTGTCATTAGTCAAGAAAAAATTACTCACAGAGAGACAAAAATCACATGGGGGGGGAAATGCCCCGGGCTACTCAAAATCATGCTCAAAATAGTCAATAACCCGGTTTCCCTTGTTCTTTTCCCCGATTGCCCCTTCCAGCCTTTTTGAGAACTCCTTCGCCGCATCGTATCCATAGTGTTTCAGAAGGTAGTTCAGGGCGATGACTTCGGTAATGACTGTCACATTCTTGCCTGGAAAGATGGGGAGTTTTACGAGCGTGATCTCAGTATCCAGTACCGTTGCAACCTGTCCCTCGAGGCCTGTTCGTGTGTAATTGCCCTCCTGGTTCCACTCCTCAAGTTCGACAATGATTTCAACACGTTTCTGGAACCTGATTGCCCTGATTCCGAACATGCTCCTGACATCAATCAGACCGAGCCCCCGGATCTCCATGAAGTGTTTTACAAGATCGGTACCTGATCCCATCAGAATCCCTTCCCCCTTCCGGGTCACCATCACAACATCATCGGCAACCAAACGGTGCCCGCGCTCTATCAGGTCGAGAGCTATTTCACTCTTCCCGATGCCTGACCTTCCGGCCAGCAGGACGCCGACACCATATACGTCGACGAAAGAACCATGCAGAACAGCCTGCACGGCGAATTGATCATCCAGAAAATCAGCAAGAAAATACGCGATCTTCGTGGTCTCATACGGCGTTCCGAAAATCGGAATCCCCTTTTCAGCGGCAGCCTTGAGAAGATCATCATCAAGGACATTGTCGTGCGTGAGGATGATGCAGGGGATTTTGAACTGCAGGAGTGTCAGAAATGATTTTTTTCGCTGATCCGGCTTGAGCGACCGGAGATACCGGATCTCGGTATTGCCGATCATCTGAACTCTGTCGTACGTAAACAACTCAACGTATCCGGCAAGCGCAAGGCCCGGCCGATGCAGATTCTTGTCCTGCACCAGGTTCTCGAAACCGTTTTCTCCGTTGAGAGTCCGGAGGTTGAACCGGTTCTTGGTTGCCTCGAACAGGAACCCGACCGTGATACTCTCCTTGCGGGCTTCCTCGCTTCGCATTTTCTTCATCGTCGGTCCATCCTTACCGGTAATCGAGCTACGATTTCTCCTTCAGTGACCTCACGAGTCCCTTGTCCTTCATGCGCGACTTTGTCTTGTATTTTGCCAACTGCGAAGCGAGTTTTTCCACTACAAGGTCCATCGATTTTCGGTAATCATCAGATTTCTCTTTTGCAGACAGGAGGACTCCGTGGACATGGAGATTAACCTCGGCAATCTTGATGTTTTTTGCTGCTCCTTCAAAACTGAGAATGATGGACGCCTTGACGATTCCGTCGTAGAATTTGTCCAGCTTCTTGACCGCCTCAAGGGCATGTTCCTTGATTTCGGCGCGGGCTCGGAATCTCCTGGCTGTAAACAGGGTTTGCATAATCTCTCCTTTATGATGCCTTCGGATGGGCCTGGGAATAGATCCTCTTGAGCCTGTCGATACTGACATGCGTGTAGATCTGAGTTGTTGAGAGGCTCTCATGACCGAGCATTTCCTTCACCGCCCGAAGATCGGCCCCCCGGTTCAGCAGGTGCGTGGCAAACGTGTGTCTCAGGACGTGCGGCGATTTCTTCTGAATGTCCGACACCGCTCCGATATATTTGTTCATGATGCGATTGATTCCCTTGGGGTTCACCCGATATCCGCGGGCTGTCACGAACAACGCTCCGTCAGCCCTGCTGCCTCCCTTCCCGGCCATCAGATCAGGCCGCACGGCAAGGTAGGCCCGGAGGGCGGACCCGGCCCGGGCACCGACCGGAACAATCCTCGACTTGTTCCCTTTCCCTACTACCTTGACCGTATTTCCACTCAGGTCCACATCGTCCGGGTTCAGACGAATCAACTCTCCAAGCCGGATTCCGGTACTATAAAACAGTTCCAGGATCGCATGATCCCGAAGACCGATCGATGTCGACCGATCTGGCTGATTCATCAAAGCTTCCATGACGTCTTCCCCAAGATAGTCCGGGAGCCGTTTCGGGATCTTCGGGGACGCGAGAGCGAGGGCAGGATTTCCGGGAATGAGTCCGGAACGCAAAGAGTACCGGAAAAATGATTTCAGGCATGCGACCTTCCTTGCGATGCTCTTTTTGGCAAATGACTTATCAACAAGGGAGCCGAGGAACAGCCTGAGGGTGTGGTGGTCGATTTCCCGGAAGGAAACGGGGGAACCGGACGACGACTCCGTCAGGAAGCGGAGGAATTGATTGAGATCGTCCTCATAAGCGGAAAGAGTATTCGGCGATGCGTTGCGCTCACGGCGGAGGTATCTCAGGAAACCATGGACCGCATTCCCGACATTACCGGCAGTGCGCTCAGCCATTCTTTTCAACGGCTTCTTCCGCCGCAACCTCAGCTTTACAGGAAGGACAGAGCAGGTATTCGCCGCGCGTCTGAGTGAATTTCATCACCATGTAAGGGTTGTCGCATGTTTCGCATTTCCTGTTGACCGGTTTGTCCCACGAGGCGAAATCGCACGCCGGGTACTGAGAACATCCGTAGAAGATCCGTTTTCGTTTCGTGGTCTTCCGTTCGATGACATAGCCATCCGTGCACTTCGGACATTGCACTCCGATCGACAACGGCTTGGTATTCTTGCACTCCGGATACGCCGAGCAGCCCAGAAAGGAGCCGAAGCGTCCGCCCTTGACTACCATATCGGCCCCGCACAGGTCACATTTGATATCGCCGACATGTTTCACCTGTTCGAGTTCAGACTCAAGAGGCTTCGTGGTCTTGCAGGAGGGATACCCGGTACATGCCATGAACCTGCCGTTCCGCCCCCACTTGATGATCATCGGCTTTCCACAGGTCTCACAGACCTCATCGGTCTTTTCCTGCAGCGACTTCTTGATCCCCGCCGCTTTCTTGTCGACCCCCTCAAGGTCACGCATGAAAGGGTGATAAAAATCTTCCATCACCTTTTCGTACGTGTTCTTTCCCTCGGCAATGGTATCGAGCTCTTCCTCCATCTTTGCGGTGAATTTGACATTGAACAAGTGAGGAAAATTCTGAACCAGAATTCTGTTCACTGCTATGCCGAGATCGGTTGGAAACAACTTCCGCTCCCGTGATTCCACATATTTCCGGGACAGGATCGTGTCCACGATCAGTGCATACGTGCTGGGGCGACCGATATCCAGCGCTTCAAGCTCTTTTACAAGCGAACTTTCCGAATACCTGGCAGCGGGTTTTGTAAAATGCTGATTCGGAATCAGGTTCGTCAATGCAGCTGGATCATCCTTTTTCAGCCCTGCCGGAAGTTTTGAGGTTGGATCCTCATCTCCCTGTTTGTCGGTTTCCTCGGCCGTCTCCTCGTAAACCTGGAGAAACCCGCGGAAGCGCGGGATCGTATCGGTGGCACGGAAACGATAATCGCCGCCCGTAATATCCACCGTGCTCTGATCGAACACCGCCGGACTCATCTGGCACGCGACGAACCGGTTCCAGATCAATTCGTAGACAGCAAACATATCATCGTTCAGGTATTTGCGGACCGCTTTCGGCGCGTACTTTGTCGACGTCGGTCTGATCGCCTCATGGGCATCCTGGGAACCTTTCCCCTTCTTGAAGGTTCGAGGCTCCTTCGGAAGGTACTCCTTCCCGAAATTTTCATAGATGAACTCGCGCACCTCGGAAATGGCGTCTGCACTCAACCGGGTGGAATCTGTCCGCATATAGGTGATAAGGCCGACACGGCCTTCGTCCCCCAGCTCGATCCCTTCATACAGTTTCTGCGCCATCATCATTGCCCGCTTTGCAGACATCCTCAGCCGGCGCGCCGCTTCCTGCTGCAGAGAACTCGTAATGAATGGAGGCGGGGGGTTCCTCCGGACAGGCTTGTTCTGAATCTCTCGGATCGTGA
>JAOUDE010000374.1 GCA_029859455.1 Ignavibacteria bacterium
ATGATGAGTGATGACAGGCCCCCGGGCACCCTCCGGCTCGAAATATCACCTGACAATCCGAACACCGTCGATTATTCTGAAGATCTGTTCGCCAGCGGGGAATGGGAGAGAAGAGGTGGGAGGAAGCAGACTGAAACGTTTGCCCGCTTCTTTCACAGGCATATCCGTGTGCCGTACACGGGGGAGTTCTCCGTGCTGGATGTCGGCTGTGCTCTTGGAGACGCGGTGAAGATCTGGAAGCGCCGGTATCCGGCCGCCCGTTTGACCGGATATGATATAAGCCCCACGGCGATCGATAGAGCCACCCGTGACTATGGTTCCATCGCGACGTTTCGGCAGGGGAGCTTCGAAGAGATCCGTGGAAGCTATGACGTGGTGTTCTGTTCCAATGTTCTGGAGCATTTTGAACAGCACGTCGCGATCGCCAGTCACCTGCTGTCGCACTGCCGCACCCTCTATGTGATGACCCCGTATGCCGAGATGGAAGGGGGACGACCTCTCACCCCGCGCCCGGGCGGGATCCACGTTGCAACATTCCTTGAAGACTCGTTCGACGCACTGAAGGAGAATCTGGCCGCAAAGATTGAGACCAGGGTGATCCGGTGCCCGAAGGCGTGGGGACCTTCTATCCCCGGTGAGATTCTCTGGCACCTCCGTTATTTCCTCGGACTGATCAATCCGCCATCACCCCTCCGGCGACAGATCATTTACACGATCAGCAACACCGGGAACCCGCGCTCCGCCATCGATGGATAATCCTCTTGTATCGGTTATTGTTCTGAACTTCAACGGACTCAGGTTCCTTGACCCATGCCTGAGGACAGTTCTGAATCAGGGATATTCCCCGTTTGAGGTCCTTCTTGTCGACAACGACTCCCGGGATGGCAGTCCGGCCTATGTCGAAAAGCATTTCCCCGGCGTGCGCCTGATCCATTCCGGGGCGAACCTGGGATTCGCGGGAGGAAACAACCTCGGTGTCGCCCGCGCAAAGGGAGAATTGATTGTCCTTCTGAACAACGATACCACCGTGGAGGAGGGGTGGCTTCAGGGGTTGGTCGAAGCTGTGAGCAGGGAAAATGTCGCCATCGCTTCATCGTTTGTCCTGACAGAAGGGATCCCTGCGCGGTACTATGAACGGAACGGGTCAGTGAACCTGGTGGGGCACAATATCATGAGAGTCTTCAGCCGTCCTGAAGAGATCCTGTATGCCGGAGGGACCTCCATGATTTTCAGAAAGTCCATTGTCGATGTTCCGTTTGAGGATCTCTATTTTGCGTACAGCGAGGATCTGTACTGTTCGCTGCGCGCACGCTTCAAAGGGTACCAGGTTGTGCAGGCTCCCTCTTCTGTGGTTCGCCACGTCGGGAGCGGGACTGCCAGGACCACAGCATCATCCACGCTGACGATGCTGCGGGAACGAAACCGGCTCCTGACGATCGTGCTGTTCTTCGATAGGTGGACACTGATCAGAATCATTCCTTTCTTTGCGGGCAACATGCTGGCGAAAGTAATGATCGCGGTGTTGTCCGGACGATATTCGCTTCCGGGTCTCATCAGGGCGTATCTCTGGTTTCCCATAAATGTTCGGTGGATTATCGGTAAGCGACGCGGGTTACGCCGTGAACGGATATGTCAGGAACAGGAGATTCTTTCCCTGATGTCCGCCCGGCTCACAAACGGGGAGTCAGCCGCGGGGCGGCTTATCAACCGGATGTCATTGTTCTATTGCCGGATGACCGGCCTTCGGACAATCGAGATTGAACGGGGGAACGCCGGATGACATCGGTGATCATTGTACAGTACAATCACGCCGATCTGACTGCTCATGCGCTCCGGAGCTTCCTGGCCCATCATCCGGATGGTCATGAGATCATTGTTGTTGACAACGGTTCGACCGATCCCGATGCGGCTTCGATTCTGAAGGAGTTCCCCGGAGTACAGCTGCTGCGGAACAAGAGGAATGAAGGGTTCAGCAGGGCGAACAACCTTGGGGCGAAGGTTGCAAAAGGAGAGTATCTTCTCTTTCTTAACAGTGATACGATTACCGATGCACCCTTCGTTCCTACTCTGGAAGAGGTGATGGACACCGAACCCGATGCAGGGATTCTCGGACCTCGGCTTCGCTATCCTGACGGGAGGTTTCAACTCTCGGCCGGACGGCTTCCCGGGTTTCTGAATGAAATAGCAGACAAGGTGTTGTACCATCTGCTTGACCGCCGGATCCGTGTGGTCACCCGAATGGTATCCGCACGGTGGAACAGGCGCAGGGAACCCGGCTGGGTTACGGGGGCTGCCTTGTACATAAGGAACGATTTGTTTCAAGCGGTAGGGGGCTTTGATGAAGCTATGTTCATGTACTTCGAGGATAAGGATCTTTGCCGCCGGGTCAGGGACGCGGGGTTCCGTGTCTGCTATCTTCCCGAGATCTCCCTCGTTCATATCAAGGCGGGGAGTTCGCGGAGTACGACATCTGTCACAGGATCTGCATACCGGCAATCACAAATCATTTACTACAAAAAACATCGACCGCGGATGGAATCGCATCTACTGCGGCTTTATCTGAAAGGGACCGGCAAGGCGCCCTGATGATCCGTGTGCTGATGATGATTGACGAAGCGGGAACAGGGGGAGGGCAGAACCAT
>JAOUDE010000060.1 GCA_029859455.1 Ignavibacteria bacterium
GGGGAAAGTGCTTGGTCCTGAGGTCGTCGATCCGGAGCGGATGTCGGCACTGATCGATGATGCGTTCAGAAAAGCGTTCGGCAGTCAGGAACTGGGCAATCAGTATCTCATGAAGCTGCAGTTGAAGGATCATCTCACCCGCTATCTCGTGGAGTATGAAGATCCGAGATTGCGCCCGGGCGGAACGATGCTCGTCTCTGTCGAATCGGACGTCCGGGTCGAGAAGCGGGGGTATCGGTTTCGCGGCCGGATTGACAGAGTCGAAAAGAAGGGAGATGGGACGGTGATTCAGGACTACAAGACCTCGGGGGACAAAAGACGTCTGACGATCAATCCGGAAAAGATCGTCATCGACCAGAGGTCGACGTGGGCCGAGGGAATCGGCTCGTTCCAGCTTCCGCTCTATTTGTTGCTTTACGCTGAATCATCCGGTAGCGATGCTGCCGGGATCACTCCACTCTATATCCTTCTTGGAAAGAACGACATTGATCCTTCGATCGAGATCCCGTTGTTTGATGAAACGCAGCCATTCCACCTGCTCTGGCCGTTGCTCGAGGAGCTGATGTTTGCATTGCTGGATGAACTCACAAATGAAGAGACGCCGTTCCTGCCGACCCATGACCTGGAGGCGAACTGTCCCTATTGTCCGTTTACAAGGCTCTGTGGCACCAGTTGGGTCAGGAGGCGGAGCCGCTCATGATCGCCAGTTTCAATTCCGGAGAGCCGAAATGATCCGTGTATTCATCGTAACCTGCATTCTGATATCGCTGACGTTCCTGGTCTTCAGCGACACGCTCAACTATGAGTTCCTGAACTGGGATGATGATGTTTATGTTACCGCCAATGACCGCGTGAAATCCGGGGAGGATCCCTGGTGGTGGTTTCTTCATACCTATTACTATTCCTACATTCCCATAACGATGTTGTCTCATCAGGCTGACTACGCAATGTTCGGCGGGATGGCGAAGGGACATCATTTGGCGAACGTCCTCCTTCACTCGTTCAATACGGGATGGGTGTTTCTTGTCGGCGTTGTACTCATCAGCTCGAGAAAACAGCTTGACGGCGTGATCATTGCCGGAATGGCTGCCGCGGCACTCCTTTTCGCCCTTCATCCTCTGAGAGCTGAATCGGTTGCATGGATTTCTGACAGGAAGGATCTTCTGTGCGCGTTCTTCCTCTTACCTGCAATTCTCTTTTACATCGAGTACCGGAAACAGGAGGGTTCCCGGTTCGTCTTTCTTGTCATTACCTTTGTGCTCTTCCTGCTCGCCGTTCTTTCCAAATCGATCGCAATCGGCATTCCCCTGGTTTTTTTGACCATTGACTGGTTTCTGCTGTCCGGTGACGGATGGAAGAAGGAGCGGTGGAATCTTGTTTACGAGAAATGGCCTTTCATTTTCGTCTCATCTGTCCTCGCGATCATCCTTCTGATAATTCCGTCAGGAGGAAAGCAGGCCTATGCGGTTGAACAACTCCAGGGAGCGGAGGTGGTCCTCTTTCCCTTCTACACGGTGATGTTCTATCTATCGAAAACGGTCTTCCCGGTCGATCTGTCCCCGGTTTACCCGGGGATTCCACTCGGATCGATGATCATGAGTCTGATTCTCGTCGTTCTCGTGACCGTGGCAGTGATCGCTGCAGCGTCCAAAGGATACAAGGGATCCCTCGCCGCCTGGTTGATCTACCTTGTATTCATTCTTCCGACCATTGTCGGATTGTCGTCCGGAATGCAGGCTCAGGCTGACAGGTTTTCATATCTTTCCACCATTTCAGTGTACCTCTTGTTTGGCGGAGGGATCACGTGGGCCCTCGGCCGTGGATCGGGTTTGGGGCGTGTTCTTGCAGGGACCGGTGTGACAGTGGCTGTTCTTGCGCTGGCCTCACTGACCCTGAGGCAGATTCCGATCTGGCAGTCCTCGGAACAGCTCTGGGGATATGTGTACGAGACATTCCCGCCATCCAGAGATTATGTGGATGCGTATGTCAATCTCGGCAGCGACCTTGCTTATCAGATGAAACTTCCGGAGGCGGAAGAGGTCCTGAGAACCGCGACCAGGGTTGATAGTACCAACGCGGATGCCTTTTACAATCTCGCTCATGTTTTGTATCTTCAGGGTGAGTGGGAAACGGCGGCCGGCCTTTTCCTGAAATCGACGGAGGTTGATTCGAATTATGCCGACGGGTACTTCAACTATGCGATTGTGACCTCCCAGCTCGGACGCGACGAGGAGGCAATCCCGGCAATGAAAAAGGCTGCCAGTCTTGGTCTGGAGTCTGCAAAGGCGGCTCTGAAGCAAAGCGGAATTCCTGAGTGAATCGGTTCGCAACTTCATAAACGGAGTCCCGTACATTCATCTTTCCCGAAAGGATCAGAACCATGGCAGAACAATCACCTGAAGGGAACGGCGGAAAAGCCCCCGTCAGGAAAGAGAGCATTCTTGGTGGTGTGATCCTGATCGTTCTCGGTCTCCTCTTTCTGGCAAACAACCTGATCCCGCGCTTCGATTTCTCCGATTACTGGCCACTGATCCTTGTCGCGATCGGAGGGTCACTGATCTGGAAATCAAGACAGTCAGGGTAACTCTGTGAAATCGGGTCGTCTTTTCCTGGGTACTGTCTTTCTCGGGGCAGGGGTCTTCCTTCTTTTCAGCCGCTTTGAACTTCTTCCGGAACATCTTTTGCTGTCGTGGCGTTGGTGGCCGCTGGTTCTTGTCTTCACCGGATTTGCGATCCTGATCCGGAAGGTCACTGCGAAGATTTCCTTCATTGTGCTTGCCGCGCTGACCTTCGCCTCAATCACGGCAGGGTTGATCCACCTGCCATGGACGTATGAGGGCCGGGATCACGATGGTTCATACGACCAGTTTTTCTCCGAGCCCTATGTTGACAGCATACGATCCGCCGTCATGCGGGTTGAAACCAGTGCCGGGGAGCTCACCGTCAGATCAACACACGGTGATCTGGTGAACGCAGCAATCGAATCTGGTGTGAGTGCCTATGCCTTCAGGACCGATCGTCGTGAGGGGCGGGTCGAAGCGGACCTCATTCAGGAGGAGAGTGGATGGCGTCCCGGTGGGAAGATCCGCAACATTATCGACCTCCGGCTCAGACAAGGACCGTCATGGAGGCTTCATATCGACGCCGGGGCGGCTGACGTCCGCGCGGATCTCAGCGATCTGAGAATGGAGTCAGTGACAATCGATGCCGCAGCAGCGTCGGTCCACATGACTCTCGGCTCTGATGCGCCGAGATGCCGGGTCCAAATCGATGCAGGCGCTTCCTCGGTCACCCTGCGCATTCCGATGGAGGCGGGTTGTAAGATGGAGATTGATGCAGGGTGGTCAGATATTCAGATTCCCGGTTTCACCCGGCTCGGATCGGGACGGTATCGAACCGCAAACAGTGATACCGCGTCCTGCATGATTCTGGTCGACTTCGATGCAGGTGCATCCAGTATCCGGGTAGAGCGGTATTAATGTATCATTCATGGTTCTCTTCCGGTAAAGCTCCGGTTATTCATGTCATCTGACCAGTCTGTTCGCCATTTCGATCAATCGATCACCGAAGGTCCGATCCTCAGGTCCGTCTGGAAGATCGCATGGCCGACGATGCTCCAGAACGTGATTACGGGTCTCCAGGGATTCGTTGATCATGCGATGGTCGGAAATTTTGTCGGATACCATGGCAATGCTGCAATCGGCGTCAGCTGGCAGATATTCCTGGTCGTCCTGGTGTTCGTGAGTTCGATCTTCACGGGAATGGGTGTGATGGTGGCCAGGTTTGCCGGTGCCAATGATCCGGCCACCGTGAATCGGGTGGTTCAGCAGGCATTCCTCACAGCCGCAGGCCTCGCCTGTCTGATCCTCGCTCCGATTGGATACTTTCTCGCGCCGGCGCTTCTCAATTTTGTGAATGCCGATGCGGTTGTGCAGGCCGAAGCACTTCCCTATCTGCGGATCATGGTGGTCTCGAGCATCGGACTCCTCCTGTTTTTCATGATCGGAGTTGCCCTGAGGAGTGCCGGGGACGCGAAGACACCTCTCCGGCTTGGGGTTCTTCTGACTATTCTCAATATCGGATTGAACATCGTTTTCATCCGCGGTCTGGGTCCGATCCCGGCGTTCGGAACGATGGGTGCCGCGATGGGAACCGTCCTGGCAGCTGCGATTGTCAGCGTGATCGGGATGTACTATCTGTTCTCCGGACGTCTTGTGATCAGGCTGCAAAAGCGAATCGGGTGGAAGCCGGACATTCAGATCATCAGGTCCTTGTTCGGGTTCGGGCTGCCGACAGGGGTCCAGGGGATCGCCATGAACGTTGCTGGTGTCCTATTGCTTCGCTTTATCGGGTCGCTTCCTGACAGCGCGGAAGCACAGGCGGCATACACAGTGGGATACACCCAGCTGTTTTCCCTTGTGACCTGGACTTCGGTGGGACTGATGGGAGCCACGGCCGCTGTGGCGGGACAGAACCTCGGCGCGGGGAAACCGGAACGAACAAAGGAGGCTGTACGGACAGCTTCCAGGCTGGGACTTGGGGTTGCTGCTGCGATCGGACTCGCATTTCTGCTTGTTCCCGGAAGGCTCCTCGGAATTTTCGGTATTGCTGACAGTACGGTGCTGAATCTCGGGTTTGAACTGCTCCGCTTCCTGAGCCTCTCCGGGTTGTTCGTGACTGTTGCTCTTGCGTACACGGGCGGATTGCAGGGGACAGGTGACACGAGAAGCCCGCTGGTGATTTCCATCATTTCGCAGATGATTATCCCTGTCGGCTTCTGCCTGCTCATGCAATCAACGACGACCCTCCAGTCGTACCATGTCTGGCTTGCCATCCTGTTCGGCCATTTCGCCCGGGCCAGCCTGTCCATGTTGCGGTTCAGGCAGGGGAAATGGGCTGACATCAAAGTCGACCTGAACAGGACCTGATTCCTGTTTCCGCGATCCGCGCCGGTCGGCGTGAATTCCGGTGTGTTTGTGAGTTGCAACTCCCGTTCCAATCGCCTACATTATTTTGCAAATCAATCTGTGCCCACCCTTCCGGAATATTGGATGACTCCCGGCCTTCTCACCCACACATCTGAATTCGTCACGTCGCTGTTGTATGAACAGCTTCCGGACTGGTCTCTCTATCATAACCTTGAGCACACGCAGGATGTTGTTGAGGCATGCGAAGAGATCGGCAAGGGAAGCAAACTGTCACGCGACGACCTTGAGCTCGTCCTCCTCGCAGCCTGGTTTCATGATACGGGATATGTCCGAACCCGTGAAGGGCATGAAGAAGAGAGTGTCACGATTGCCCGGGAATTCCTGACTACCCAGGGTTGCCCCCCGGAGAGGATCGAGCAGGTTGCCACCTGCATCAGGGCGACTGCGTGGTCCGCAAAGGCACGGACACTCCCTGAAATGGTGATCAAGGATGCCGACGTCCTGCATGCCGGGACGAAGGAATTCGGGACGAGAAGCCAGCTTCTTCGTCTGGAGCAGGAAAAGATTCTGGGGAAGAAGTATACGGACCTGGAATGGATGGACGTGAACCTGGGGTTCCTGGCCCGAAGTGAATTCCTGACTGATTATGCGCGCAATGAATACGGGGCACGAAGGAAGAAAAACCTGCTGCAGTTACATGACCGGATTCAGGAGCTGACAAGGGAGAAGGACGCCCGGAAGAAAAAAAGCGACAGGGAGAATGTGAAAGCAGCGGCGAAGAAGGAAAAAACAGCGCGTCCGGATCGGGGAATCGAGACGATGTTCCGGACGGTCCCGACCCATCACCTTACGTTGAGTTCCATCGCCGATCAGAAGGCGAATATCATGCTCAGTTCCAATGCCCTGATCGTATCAATTGTTTTCGGGTTGTTGATCAGCAAGCTCGATACGAATCCCCATCTGATCATCCCCACGTTCTTGCTCCTTGCCGTCTGTCTGACGGCGATCGTGTTCGCCATTCTTTCAACCCGCCCGAAAGTCACCCGTGGCACGTTCTCCCGCGATGATATCCAACAGAAGAATGTGAATCTCCTCTTTTTCGGGAACTTTCACAGCGTGCCGTTCGAGGATTTCGAATGGGGGATGAAGGAAATGATGAAGGACAGGGAATATCTCTACGGAAGCATGATTAAGGATCTGTATCATCTCGGGCAGGTCCTGGAAAAAAAATACCGGTATCTCCGAATCTGTTATAGTGTATTCATGTACGGGCTCATCGCCTCCGTCATCGCGTTTCTCGTGACGTTCCTCAGCATGCCGGGCCTTACGGACTAGTCCGGTCGGTGACTTCCTCGAACTCTCCGGTTTTCCGGTTCTTTCGCACATTATTCCAGTCGAAGTACCGGCCGTTCATGGCTACGTAGACTCCAGAAGGAAGAGTCTGTGCCAAAGCCAGTGCGCTCCCGAGATTGAACAGTCCGTCCGAGCTTCCGAATTTGTAGGGGATCATCGCGCCGGTCAGAATAATGGTCTTCGCGAGAGCCGCCCTGCCGAGCGTCTGCGCGGTGACCTCCATCGTGTCCGTTCCGTGCGTGACAACGATTCTTTTCTCCCCGGCCTTTCTGCACTCCGAGAGGATACTCTCGCGCTCGGTTTCACCCATCTCAAGACTGTCGATCAGCATAAGCTTCGTGATCCTGACCGGAAGCTTACATCGCCCCAGTGTCAGCATTTCCGCGAGGTGAGTTTCACTGAAGAAGAGCGTCCCGGTAATTTCATTGTATTCCTTGTCGAAAGTTCCGCCAGTCGCGAAGACGCGAATATCCATACCTATTATCCATCCGTTGTTGAGAAAACGTTTCAAGAAAGAGAAAACATCAGTCAGAGTAAAGGCGGTGCCGGCAGGGAGGACCGGTTCCCCGGCCGGTCCGGGACCCTTGATGCTGACAGAGACATTGATTAAATTATGGTGTTCGTTGCATTCTGCGTGGAGCCTTTATGAAAATTCAACAAATTCGCTCGAAAGATGGGACAGGAACCCTTTCGTATCTGCTGTCAGACGGAAGTGTCGGCCTTCTGATCGATCCAAACAGGTCGGATCTTGCGGAGATCCGGCGCCTCGTCAAGGAGGCCGGCGTGCGGGTAACGCATATCGTTGACACACACACTCATGTCGACCATGTTTCAGCTGCTGGTGAATTCGGAACTTCGTTTGAAGCTGAGGTCGTTATGCATGAGAAAACGAAGGACAAGTGGAAAGTTGTTGAGCAGGGTGACCGCTTCGGGATCGGGGAGACCCTCCGGGCCAATGCCGCGATCACCATTGATCGACATGTCCGGGACGGCGACACGATTACAACCGGAGGAATCAACGTGACCTTGCTCCACACGCCCGGCCATACGGACAATCACCTGACCGTTGTGGCAGGAGAGAACCTGTTCACGGGAGATCTTCTCCTCATTGGACAGGCCGGAAGGTCGGATCTTCCTGGTGGTGATCCCGGAGAGCAGTATGATTCGCTCTTCAACAAGATTCTGAAATTCCCGGACCATGCAAGAATCTACCCGGGGCATGACTATGCTGACAACGAGTATGCACTTCTTTCGGATGAAAAGAAGACAAACCCGTTCCTGCAGCCGCGGACAAAGGATGAGTACCGGGCGTTTGTCGAAGAGTTTTTCCCTCCCCTGGCAGAGGCGACGGCAAACGGCGGAGCGGTGACATTGCAGTGTGGTGCAACCCGTGTGATTCAGGAGACAGAGCACATCAGCATGATCACGTCCGAGGATCTGGCAGGATTTCTGAAGGAGCAGCCGGATGTACTCGTGCTGGATGTGCGTGAGCCTGCCGAGCTTGTCGCGACCGGTCATATCCGGGGGGCGGTCAACATCCCGGTGGGTCTGTTGCCGAAGGAATTGAACAATCTGCGCGCGGGGAAAGATTCGGATATTGTCTGTGTATGCCAGAGCGGCGGGCGTTCGCTGGAGGCGGCACACCTCCTGCAGAGCAGAGGGTTTACCCGGGTGAAGAACCTCGTAGGTGGAACGGCGGGATGGATCCTCAGCGGCCACCCCGTTGTCCGGCCGACCGGTCAGAAAGTGGCTGGCCAGCATCGATGACATCAATCAGACTCTCCGGAACAAACAGAAAGATTCTCATGGTTTCCATCGCATTGTTGGGCCTCATGGTTCTTGGGTTCTTCCTCTCCAGGTCGCAGTCCCAGTCGAACCTCATTAACGTACAGGAGACGTACAGGAAGGCACTGGAAGATTCCTCAACAGTTCTTCTGGATGTCCGGACCCAGACTGAATGGGATGATGGGCATATCGATGGTGCACTGTTTATCCCGGTCCAGGAGCTTCAGGACCGGGTGGCGGAACTTGAACAATACAAGGACAAGACCATCATCGCGTACTGCCGGAGCGGTAACAGGAGCGGCGTTGCGGCGAAGATCCTGGAAAAGCAGGGTTACTCGGTCCTGAACATGGAGGGGGGAATTATCCGATGGCAGAAGGAGGATCTCCCGTTGACAAAAGAAAGCAAGAAATAGAAATTCTCCGGTGATTTCACCCCACCCTTCCCACACCGGCCTCTCCACCGATTTGGCCCCTCGACGGCGAATGCGCCTGCAATGATCGACCGGATCATGTTGTATCTTCAACTCATCCGGCCCGGACAATGGGTGAAGAACGCATTTGTGCTGGCTCCGTTGATTTTCTCCAGAGAACTGTTTGATCCCGGACCCCTGCAGGATGCCCTCCTGGCATGCGCCGGATTCTGCCTTGCTGCCGGTGCTGTCTATTGCATTAACGATCTGACCGACGTTGCGGCAGACAGGGTTCATCCGGTCAAGAGAACAAGGCCACTTGCGTCGGGACAGGTCAGCGCGGCGGAAGCACTGATGGTTGCCTTCTTTTTGCTGATTACCGGTGCTGTCGTGACTGCCGGCCTCGGGTGGGTGTATCTCTCCGTCATCGGAACATATATACTCCTCAATATCCTCTACTCGTTGAAACTGAAAGAGGTCGTCCTTGTGGATGTCTTTCTCGTCGCCTCCGGCTTCATGCTCAGAGTTCTCAGCGGGGCGGTCGCGATCGATGTGCCTGTGTCAAGCTGGATCATCCTGTGCACGTTGTTTATCTCATTGTTCCTCGGCTTCGGTAAGCGACGGGGTGAGCTGACAACGGCTGGTGGAGGGGAGACCAGGAATGAACGGAAGGTGCTTCTGCGGTACAGTGTCGGTTTTCTCGATCAGATGCTGACCATTTCTGCAGCAGGGGCTGTTATCACCTATGCATTGTACACGATGGCTCCTTCCACGCTGAAAATCTTCAGTACAGACCTTGTCATTTATACGACGGTCTTTGTCATCTTCGGCGTCTCCCGCTATCTTTTTCTGATCCATTCCGGGAAGTCAACAGATAATCCGACTCTGACCGTCACATCTGATCTTCCGATTCTCATCACCGGAATCGCCTGGATTCTGGTCTGTGTCTCCCTGATTTATTCCCATCCATGAACAGCCGCACGAAACTGCTTCGGATAAAGTTTCACCGGTCTCACCCGGGAGACCGGGAGGGAATGATCTGATGCGATACCTGATTACCGGAGGAGCAGGGTTCCTGGGAATCAATCTTGCCCGGTACCTGCTCGCAAAAGGAGAGGAGGTGACATCGCTTGACCTTCTTCCTTTCGACTACCCGGATGTGCTGGAAGATGTGAGAGAGGTGCAGGGGGACATCAGGGACCCGGCTGCGGTACGGTCCGCCGTTCAGGGAGCTGACATTGTGGTCCATGCGGCCGCTGCGCTGCCGCTGTACAGCGATGAGGATATCGTCACGACCGATGTGCAGGGAACCCGAAACGTTCTTAGCGAAGCGATGAAGGCGGGGGTGGGACGGGTTGTCCATATCTCTTCGACTGCCGTGTACGGGATTCCCGATCACCATCCGCTTCTCGAGTCAGACCGGCTTGAGGGGGTGGGCGCGTACGGAAAGGCAAAGATTGATGCCGAACTCGTGTGCAATGAGTTCCGCCTGAAGGGCCACTGCGTGCCAATTCTCCGGCCAAAGACGTTCATCGGGCCGGAACGTCTCGGTGTGTTTGCACTGCTTTATGACTGGGCTCTTGAGGGTCGGGGTTTTCCGATGATCGGGAGCGGCAATAACAGGTATCAGCTTCTGGATGTTGAGGATCTTTGCGATGCGATCTACCTTGCAGCCGCAGGAGAACCTCATCTGGTCAACGACACGTTTAACATCGGGGCAAAAGTATTCGGGACGATGAAGACCGACTACCAGGCAGTCCTCGATGAAGCAGGATTCGGCAAGAGGATCAGACCGTTTCCCGCCGGTCCGGTGATCCTTGGTCTGAAGGTGCTCGAAAAACTCGGCCTTTCTCCGCTCTATCAATGGGTCTATGAGACTGCGTCGACTGATTCGTTCGTATCAATTGAAAGAGCGGAGAAGATACTGGGCTTTAGCCCGCGGTATTCCAATGAAGAGGCACTGATCCGCAATTTCCGCTGGTACCGGGAGAACCTTGATCGTTTCAAGGAGGCCTCCGGTGTCACTCACAGAGTTCCCTGGAAGCAGGGTGTTCTCAGTCTTGTGCGGTATTTCTTTTGAATGTGTGCGCAGCACCTGCGCACACATGAACTGCTTCTTTATTTCAACAGGGTCATCTTCCGGGTCTGAACTTCCGTTCCGGTTTTCAGCCGGTAGAGATAGATTCCCGCCGCCATCTCCTCACCTGTCCCGGACAGTCCGTCCCATTGAGTTGTGTGAGTTCCCGCCTCCAGATATCCCTGCACGAGCGATCTGATCTCCTGTCCAAGAATG
>JAOUDE010000061.1 GCA_029859455.1 Ignavibacteria bacterium
GCTGTAACCTTACCAGGGCCGGATCGTTTAAATGAACACTGCGTAACACATCCAAACCATGGAGACCATCATGAAGTCAATCGCCCTGTTTGTTTCAATCCTGTGTTTTCCGCTGGCCCTGTTCGGCGGAGAGAAGAAATTCGAAAAGAAGTTTGATGTTGATTCTGGAGGGCGGCTTGTCGTCAAAACGGATTTCGGGGATGTTTCCGTCAAAGGAACTTCATCGGATGTTGTGTCAATCAATGCCCTGATCCGGGGGAGCATGAGTGACCTCGACGAATTCGAGGTGACAGCGGATCAATCGGGCAACACTGTTGAGGTCCGGGGCAAGGGACCGAAGAGCGACAGCTGGTGGAGCTCGGGTCTGGACAATATGAGTGTGAGGATCATGATCGAGGTACCGGAACGGTTCAACATTGATGTTTCAACCGCCGGGGGTGACGTCACTGTTGATCGGATCGAAGGCGCCGTCGAGGCAGGAACGTCGGGGGGTGATGTGACGGTGCGGGGGATACGCGGAGAGGTCTCCGTCGGGACCTCGGGGGGCGACATCGTCGCGGAGGAGTTGACGGGGAATCTGAAAGGATCAACATCGGGCGGCGATATCCGTGTTGCACAGCTTTCCGGTAATGCCGGTGTGGAGACCTCCGGGGGCGATATCCGGATCAGTGGTGTCGGCGGGAGTGTCCGCGCAGAAACCTCCGGTGGTGACATCGTTGTCCTGCTGACCGGTACCAACAAGGGAGTGATGGCTGAAACATCAGGCGGAGACATTGAGATCCGCGCAGCAAAGGGAATTGCCGCAAACCTCGATGCATCCACCAGTGGCGGTTCCGTGGTATGCAACCTTCCAATTCTGCTGGTGGGTGAAATCGATGAAAGCGAAGTGCGGGGGACGATCAATGGTGGCGGCGAGATGATCAGAGCGCGGACTTCCGGCGGAGACATCCGCATCAGGCAGGCGGACTAATCAGAAATTGCGTCGGCGCATTGACGCGAGCAGTGCGCCGATTGCATCCTGCACATTTCTGTAGGGTGTTGCCTTGCCGGCGTACTGTCCCATCAGGATGGAAAAGCAAAGAAGCTCGCCGTCGGCAGTCCGGACATAGCCGGTGAGGCTGGAGAGGCCTGAAGCTGTTCCTGTTTTAGCTCTCAGATTCCCTTCCGCCGCCGTACCTTTCATCCTGGATCGCAGCGTTCCGTCCACCCCTGCAACCGGCAGGGAAGATTCGAAGAGACCGGCAAGATCAGGTCTCTGAGAGACTCCTTCCAGAAGGTCCACGAGTGTTGCTGCCGACACGAGGTTGTAGCGGGAGACCCCTGAGCCGTCGGCGATCAGCACTGCCGATGTATCGATTCCGAATCCGCTGAGAGAATTCTTTACTGCCATCGCGCCGCCTTTCGTGCTCCCCGGCCGCCCGGTCTTGACCTGGCCCGCAAGCCGGAAGAGCACCTCCGCGCTGAGATTATCACTCTGTTTCATCATCGTGACAATCGCCGAGTCAAGAGAACCTGTGCGCGTCCAGACCGGTTCGATCCCGTCCGGAACAACCCGCGGCGTTTGTTCGATTGACGTCTTGATCCCATAGTGATCAAGGGCCTCCCCGAGAAGTGTCAGCCAGTAGGCGACCGGATTGATTACGCTGATGTCAACCGATTTCGTCTTCCGTTCTATCGATCCTCGCAGGGCGATCTCTTCACGATCGTTGACAGCCGTACGGCTTACAATCAATGAGTCATCATTCCGTTCCCATATCCTCACACCGTTGTCGACATGAACATACGAAGTGGGGGGAATGACCTCCGTCCTGGTCGCATTGACGCCGCTGTTCGCCGGGAAGAGTATAGTCCTCACAGCATTGCCATTCACCGAAAGGGGGGATATTCTCATCACGTAATCGCCGGGATCGTCATCCCACATCCATCCCCGTCCCCATTGAATACTGTCAAAGAGTGAAATGTCCGCGGCCAGGCTCCAGGTCCTGTCCGCTGTAAGCGCACCGGAGAGGCGGCGGGCTATCGAGTCGATGTCTGCGGTCCGCAGAAGCGGGTCTCCGCCGCCTCTGATGACGAGCGAAGAATCGCCGGCAACGAAACACTCCGTTCGCAGCTGAAAGCCGGGACCGAGGAGGTCGAGCACCGTCGCCGCGGTGAACAATTTCTGGTTGGAAGCAGGGGTAAAAAGAAGATCGGAGTTCAGGGAATAGAGCGGTTCATTCCTCGTCAGTGAATGGATCAGGATCCCTGCATTGGAAGGAGGAAAGAGTGTATCGGGGAGAAGAGAATCAATGGCGAATGCAAGAGACGGGTACGGGGACCAGCCCCGCGCCTCTGGCTTCTTGAGTTCGGAGGTGGATCCGCAGGCTCCCAGGACGAAGGTCAGAATGAGTGGAAACAGGAAATGGGGGCGCATTCGGTCAGGTTGATTGAGATGCCTATTGTCGCTATATTTATCAAAATTTTGCGTTGTTCACAACTTCCCAAGGCTCCATGCTTCCCTGGCTGAAGAAACTGTTTGGCAGTAAACATGAAAAAGATGTTCGGACTCTCACCCCCCGTGTTGAGGAGATCAACAAGTTCTATGCTGAATTCGCGAACCTGACCGAAGAAGAACTCCGTTCGAAAACGGAGCAATTCCGGGAACAGATTCGCGAGGCGATGAAGGAGATCACGGAGGAGCAGGCGGCTCTGAAGGAGAAACTGAAGGCAGTGGTAGACCATGCCGAGCGGGAGAAGCTCCATTCAGAGCAGGATGAGCTGGAGAAGGAATACGAGGAGGTTCTGAACGAGACTCTCGACAGTCTGGTTCCGGAAGCGTTCGCCGTTGTGAAAGAAGCGTGCCGTCGTCTCTCCGGCGAACAATTCGATCTGATGGGAAGTCCTTCCGTCTGGGAGATGATTCCGTTTGATGTCCAGTTGATCGGCGGCATTGTTCTGCACCAGGGCCGTATTGCGGAAATGGCGACAGGAGAGGGAAAGACCCTGGTTGCAACGATGCCGGCATACCTGAATGCGCTTCCCGGGCGGGGTGTCCATATCGTTACCGTGAATGATTATCTGGCGAAGAGAGACAGTCTCTGGATGGGGAAAGTCTATGAGTATCTCGGTCTGACGGTCGGGTGTATTCAGAACCAGATGGATGCCCAGCAGCGGCGGAAGCAATATGCTTGTGATATTACGTACGGCACCAACAATGAATTCGGTTTCGATTATCTGCGCGACAACATGGTGGTCTCGCCGGAGGATATGGTGCAGCGACCGCATGCCTATGCGATCGTTGACGAGGTTGACTCTGTCCTGATCGATGAAGCGAGGACCCCTCTCATCATCAGCGGACCCGTCAAAAGCGCCGACCACAAGTACAACGAAATGAGGCCGCATGTTCAGCGGCTTGTCAATGCCCAGAAGAGTCTCATTTCTCAGCAGGTTGCAGAGGCGGAGAAATTACTTGCGGATGGAAAAGAGGAGGAGGCGGGACCTCTCCTTCTCCGGGCGAAC
Source organism: Ignavibacteria bacterium (assembly GCA_029859455.1). GTDB lineage: Bacteria > Bacteroidota > Ignavibacteria > UBA10030 > UBA6906 > JAOUDE01. Next base: position 3,499 of record JAOUDE010000061.1, read on the forward strand.
CGCGGCCTGCCAAAGCATCCTCGACTGGCGAAAGTCCTTTCCGAACCTTCCACCAAGCGGCTTCTCCAGCGGACCGAAGTGGAATTCCTGCGCGACAGCTCGCGCCGGATGCCGGAGATCGACGATGAGCTGTATTATGCGATCGATGAGAAGAGCCACCAGATCAATATGACGGAAAAGGGGCGCGAGCTCCTGATGCCGCTGGTGCACGACAAGGATTTCTTTGTGCTCCCGGACCTGGGGACCGAGTTCAGCATGATCGAGAATGATCCTGTGTTCTCAGATGAGCAAAAGCAGCAGAAGAAGGATGAGTTCAATCAGCTCTACGCCGAGCGAAGCGAGAGGATTCATACTGTCACGCAATTGCTCCGTGCGTTTTCCTTGTACGAACTGGATGATGAATATGTGGTCACGGACGGCAAGGTTCAGATCGTCGATGAATTTACCGGTCGTCTGCTCGCGGGGCGCCGGTATTCTGACGGACTTCATCAGGCGATCGAAGCGAAGGAAGGTGTGAAGGTTGAGCGTGACATGCAAACGCTGGCAACGATCACGCTCCAGAACTATTTCCGGATGTACAAGAAGCTGGCAGGGATGACAGGAACGGCGGAGACGGAAGCAGGCGAGTTTCTGGATATTTACAAACTCGACGTTGTCGTCATTCCGACCAACAAACCGATCGTCCGGGATGACCAGCATGATCTCATCTATAAGACCAAACGGGAGAAATACAACGCCGTTACGGAAGAGATCGAAAAGATGCGGGCGGCGAACAGGCCGGTGCTGGTCGGCACGACGAGCGTCGAAGTGTCGGAAACCGTCAGCCGGATGTTGAAGCGAAAGAATGTCCCGCACAATGTTCTGAACGCGAAACAGCATCAGCGTGAGGCAGAGGTCGTCGCCCACGCAGGGCTTCCCGGTTCGATCACAATTGCAACCAACATGGCGGGCCGCGGGACGGATATCAAGCTCGGTCCCGGGGTGAAAGACGCAGGGGGGCTCCATATCGTCGGTACCGAACGGCATGAGGCGCGGCGGATCGATCGTCAGTTGCGGGGCCGCTCCGGCCGTCAGGGTGATCCCGGATCGACCCAGTTCTTCCTTTCACTCGAAGACGATCTGATGCGCCTTTTCGGGAGCGAACGGATTGCGGGGATTATGGAGCGGCTCGGCCTCAAGGATGGTGAGGTGATTCAGCATCCGATGATCACCAAGTCGGTTGAGCGGGCCCAGCGAAAAGTGGAGGAGAACAATTTTGGCATTCGCAAGCGTCTGCTCGAGTACGACAACGTGATGAACCAGCAACGGGAGGTTGTCTATTCCCGGCGGCGCCGCGCGCTGACCGAAGAGCGGATCAAAGACGACATCCTCGACCTGGTTGATGATACCTCGCGTGATCTGGTGGACAAATACTATGGTGACGGCGATCTCGAGGGACTGCGCGCAGAAGTGAGGGGGACGCTCCTTGTGGATCTGAATCTCGGGCAGGACGAGTTCCAGCGGCTCGGTCCGGACGGTGTTTCGGAACGTATCACGAAGGAAGCGGCTGAATTCTACAGGCGTAAGGAAGAAAAACTCGGTCCGGAGATGATGGCACGGATCGAGAAGGGTGTTGTTCTTCAGGTGATCGACGAGCGCTGGAAGGACCATTTGCGCGAGATGGACGATCTGAAAGAAGGTATTCATCTCCGCGCCTACGGTCAGAAAGATCCGCTTCTCGAGTACAAGTCTGAGGCATTTCGTCTGTTTGCTGACCTGCTGCGCGCGATGAATGCCGAGATCGCAACCACCGTTCTTAAGTTGTTCCCGGCAACTGTCCGCGACATGCCTATCAAAGGACCCCAACCGCCGCCGACACAGATGCAGATGTCGCACGATTCGGCAGTGGGGATGGGGTTCCAGGGAAACCGCGAGCCGGTAGCCGGAGCCGCGGGCCAGGCCGCCGGAGGCGGGGGGTCCGAAGGGCGGAAGGCGCCGGGCAAACCTCAGCCGGTCCATGTGGGAGACAAGATTGGCAGGAACGATCCCTGTCCCTGCGGGAGTGGAAAGAAATACAAACAGTGCCACGGCAGATAGCCGCCACCCCGGAGATACCCTATGAAGAAAATTGAAGCGGTGATCAGACCATTCCGGATCGATGATGTCCGCGAGGCCCTTGCAGAAATCGGGGTCCGGGGGCTGACGCTGACCGAAGTGAAGGGATATGGTCGTCAAAAAGGACACACCGAACTCTACCGGGGATCTGAGTATCAGATGGATTTCCTCCCGAAGATGAAAATCGAAGTGATTGTTGCTGACCCCATGGCGGACAAGGTTGTTGACACGATCATGAAAGCGGCAAAGACAGGACAGGTGGGGGACGGAAAGATCTTCGTGTCGAATATCGAAGATGTCATCCGTGTCCGCACCGGAGAATCGGGCGAAGAGGCGTTGTGACGGATCCTTCCGGCGACAAGCCAGTACACGATACCGATGACCCCGTTTTTCAACCAGACGGGGTTTTTCATCCCGGGACCATCCCGGAGGATTTCCGCTGTGGCTATGTCGCGATCATCGGCATGCCGAATGTCGGAAAATCGACTCTCCTGAACGCTCTGCTCGGGCAGAAAATATCGATTGTCACGCCGAAACCGCAGACGACGCGTCACCGTCTCCTCGGCATTCTGACGACTGATTCCTATCAGACAATCTTTCTGGACACTCCCGGAATGCTGGAACCGAAATATCTTTTGCAGGAACGGATGATGGAACAGGTATCCCTTGCCATCGGTGATGCGGATGTGCTGCTTCTTCTTGTCGATGCGACGAAGGCTGCGAGTAATGCATGGCTGGAGCAGGATGCGATGGTGGCACGCCTCAAGGAAACCGGCACCCCGGCTATCCTGATCATCAACAAAATCGACCGTGTGCAGAAACTGGCGATACTGCCGATGATCGCATCCTATGCCGGAACAGGACTGTTCACCGAAATTATTCCGGTTTCTGCGTTGAAGAGGGATGGAACTGCTGAAATTCTTTCTGCCCTCGTCAAACTGCTCCCCCGGCATCCACCCTTGTATCCGGCGGACATTGTCAGTGAACAGAGCGAGCGTTTCTTCGTGTCGGAGATTGTCCGCGAGAAAGTGTTCCTGAACTGCAAAGAAGAAATTCCGTACTCAACAGCAGTGGATATCGTTGAGTTCAAAGAGCGGGAGAAGGGAAAGACCTTCATCAGAGGAGAGATCTATGTCGAGCGTGATTCCCAGAGGGGTATCGTGATCGGTCGTGACGGGGCGATGCTGAAAAAAATCGGAGCCGCGGCACGTCGGGAGGCGGAGTCTTTCCTGCAGCACGAGGTCTATCTCGAGCTTCACGTGAAAGTCCGCGAGGAGTGGAGACGAAAGGGAGAATGGCTTGACAAGATGGGGTACAAGACGCAATGACTGACAATCCAGAAACGGACGACGATGCCTGAAATAAAACCGTTCTGCGCCCTTCGCTATGATGCCGGAAAGGTCCGGATCGCTGATGTGGTCGCTCCTCCGTATGATGTCATCTCGCCGGATCACCAGACACAGCTTTATGATCGGAGCCGGTACAATGTTGTTCGCCTTATTCTTGGACGCGAGGAAGACCGGTATACGGAAGCGCGAACCAGTCTGCTGGCCTGGAAGGAAGAACAGATCCTCACCCGGGATGAGACGGAAGCAATCTATTTTCTGACACAGTCGTTTGTCGGCCCTGACGGTATCAGCCATACCCGGCGGGGATTTATTGCGGTCTGCCGGGTCGAGGAATTTCAGACAGGAGCGGTGCTGCCTCATGAGAAGACACTTTCGAAGCCGAAGGAGGATCGCCTCAAGCTTGCACAGGCGGCCAGAACGAATCTGAGTCAGATTTTCAGCATCTATTCCGATCCGGAGAATAAGATGGGAGAGCTTCTTGACCGGGGGATAACCGGAGCGCCACTCATTGAGGTCGAGTACGAAGGAGTGCTGAACAGATTATGGAGGAGCGCCGATGAGCCGCTGATTCGGGATGTCATGGCAGCAATGAAGGGACGGACGGTCCTGATCGCAGACGGCCATCATCGCTATGAGACGGCGCTGGCGTACCGGGATCTCATGCGGATCAAGACCGGCTCCGGTTCCGACGATGCTCCCTTCTCGTATACGATGATGTTTTTCTCCAGCATGGACGACAGGGGGCTGGTGGTCTTTCCCACCCACCGCCTTGTGCACAGCCTCGACGGTTTCGACGCCGGAGCACTGATGACCGGACTGGGAGAGCACTTCGACATCACACCGTACGGCTCAAGGGATTCTCTGCTGGAGAGCCTCATCAGCCGCAGGGAATTCGCCTACGGTGTGATCGAAAGGGGCGGTTATCACCTGGCTGTACTGAAAGACCGGAGATCTCTTAAATCGGTCATCGGTAGTCAGATTCCTCCTGAGGTACGGGAGCTTGATGTCACGCTCCTCCATTCCTATGTCCTGGAGGATCTTCTGAAGATCAGCCATGAGTCGCAGGAACGGAAGGAGCATCTGGAGTACGTCAAGAACGTCGAAGAGGCCGATGAGGCGGTACAGTCAGGCCGCGCCCAGCTTGCGTTTCTGATGAACGCGACGAAACTCGAGCAGATCAGGCGTGTTGCCAAGGCGGGCCATACGATGCCGCAGAAGTCGACATTCTTCTATCCAAAGCTGCTCTCGGGACTGCTTCTTTACCCTCTGGAATGAGCTCATGAGGAATACATGTACAAGAGACTGACCCATATCGGAATCGCAGTGAAGGATCTGGGGATTTCCGGTCCGGTCTTCGCGCGGCTGTTCGGGAGGAAGGAGGACCATATTGAAGAGGTTGCCGAACAACGTGTCAGGGCCATGTTCTTCAGGATTGGTGAGGGCGGAGTGGAACTCCTTGAGCCGACCGCAGCTGAGTCACCGATAGCGAAATTCCTGGAGAAACGCGGCGAAGGTGTTCACCATCTTTCTTTTGAAGTCGACGACATCGAAAAGGAGATTGACCGGCTGACTGCCGAAGGCTTTGAGATGGTCGACAAAGTACCCCGACGGGGGGCTGATGGATTCCGAATCGCGTTTCTTCACCCGAAGTCGACAAACGGCGTGCTGATCGAGATCAGCCAGAAAACCGACTGAGATGCGACGTGGAGCGTTCACCGATCCACATTACGATTACGGCTGATACTGTTTCGCTCTCCCAGAAGCTGGAAAATCTGCCGACGGGACCCGGCGTGTATCAGCACCGCGATGCCGACGGCAAAGTGCTCTATGTCGGCAAAGCGAAGAACATCCGAAGCCGGGTGCGCCAGTATTTTCAGATATCAAGGAAAGCGGATCCCCGCCTTGAGATGATGATCTCACGGGCGACCGATGTCGAGATCATTGTTACGGATTCGGAAGTCGAAGCGCTGATCCTCGAGTCGAACCTCATCAAACGCCTCAAACCCCGCTACAACGTCATTCTGAAGGATGACAAAAGCTATCCCTACATCGTCGTTACGAATGAGCCGTTTTCACGGGTATTTGTCACGCGGCAGATACGGAAAGACGGCTCCCGGTACTTCGGACCGTATACTGATGTCAAGAATGTCCGTTCAGCCCTGAAGGCAGTCAGGGATATCTTCATGATCAGGAGTTGCAATTACTTCATCGATGATGAGGTGGTCGAGAAACGGAAGATTAAAGTCTGTCTCGACTATCATATCAAGAAGTGTGAGGGGCCGTGTGAAGGACTTGTTTCGCAGGAAAGGTACGGGGCAATGATCGATCAGGTTGCCGGGCTCCTGGAGGGTAGGACCGGGGTCCTGATCGAGAGACTGGAAAAAGAGATGGAGCAGTTGGCAGGAGAGATGAGATTCGAAGACGCAGCGTTGATGCGGGACAGGATCAAGGGTCTCCGCGCATACAGTGAAAAGCAGAAGGTTGTGAGTCTTGACGGTTCGGACCGGGATATTGTGGGTCTTGCGGTCGAAGAGGATTCCGCGTGCGGGGTGGTCTTCAAGGTGCGGGAGGGAAAGATGGTGGGACGTCAGCACTACTACCTGGCAGGCGTGAGAGGGGCCGGCGGTAGTGAGGTGCTGGAGGCGTTGCTTCAGCAGTATTATCTGTCGGCCGAGTTCGTTCCTCCGGAAGTTCTCATTCCGGAAGAGCCGGAGGCGGCGTCCACAATCGGGTCGTGGCTGACGGGTCGACGCGGGGATGAGGTTCAGCTTGCCTGCCCGACGGAGGGCGAAGATGCCAAACTGGTCCGCCTCGCGAATCAGAACGCGCAGTTTCTTCTCGGGGAACTGAAGCTGCAGCGGCTGCAGCGTGCCGGCCAGATCCCGCATGCTGTCGATGCCCTAGCGAAGGATCTTCGCCTGAAGACCCTGCCGCGGAGAATCGAGTGTTTTGACATCTCCAACGTTCAGGGCCGTGATGCGGTTGCTTCTCTTGTCGTCTTCCGGGATGGAAAGGCGAAAAAGAGCGAGTACCGAAAGTTCCGGGTTCGTTCAGTCGAGGGTCCGGATGATTTCGCCAGTATGAGGGAGGTGATCCACCGGCGATACACACGGCTGGTGGAGGAACAGCAGGAACTGCCGGATCTCGTCATCGTTGACGGAGGAAAAGGGCAGCTCTCTTCGGCTGTCGATGTTCTTGATCAATTGGACCTGGGCGATATGGCCGTCATCGGTCTCGCGAAACGGCTCGAAGAGATCTTTGTCCCGGGGACCGGTGAGCCGGTTATCCTGCCGAAAGCATCCGCAAGCCTCAGGCTGCTCCAGAGGATTAGGGATGAAGCACACCGGTTCGCGATTACCTACCACCGTGCGGTGCGAAGCAAACGGACCCTCCAGACCGAACTCGATCTGATCAAAGGGATAGGAAAGAAGCGGGCCAGGGAACTGCTGGAAGCGTTTGGATCGGTTCAGGGTGTGAAATTTGCGACAGAGGAGCAGCTCGCGGAGATTGTGGGACGGAGTGTGGCGGAGAACATAAAAGAGCATTTCGAAACGGAGCAGGCCGACTCGCAGGGCGGGGCGGCCTGAACCCCTTCGAGTCCTCTGCGGTCAGGGGCCCAAAGAAATGAACCGCAGAGATCGCGGAGTACACAAAGGGGGGTATTGTCTTTTCTCTGCGTTCTCTGCGCACCCCTCCGAGTCCTCTGCGGTTAAACACCAAGGCCCGAAGAATGAACGCAGAGATCGCAGAGCCGTTCACAGAGTACGCA